>CALBSQ010000359.1 GCA_937967325.1 uncultured Chloroflexota bacterium | reverse complement strand
CGATCTCCTGAGCGGCAACCGTCAGGTGGCATACCGCGGGTGCGAGCTCGGTTTGCGCCCGTTTGCTGTTTGCTGGAAACGATGGTACACTACGCGTTAGGTACTGAGTCTCGTCACATCGTACCCCTTCCGTAGAGAGAATCTCCCCTCCTCGGTCCACAGGGCAGCGTAGACAAGTCTCCAGGCCCTGGGTTGTGTTGACCTTATGGAGGTTCTCCGGTTATGGCCTATGCTGATAAGACACTCACCTGTCGTGAGTGCGGACGTCAGTTCGATTTTACTGCCAGCGAGCAAGAGTTTTATGCTTCGCGTGGCCTCATGAATGAGCCCGGGCGTTGCCCCGAGTGCCGGGCGGCGCGCAAGGCGTCCGGTGGCGGCCGCTCCGGCGGCAGCAGCTACAGCAGCGATCGCGGCGGTTACAGTGACCGCGGTGGATCGGGCGGTGGCTACAGCGACCGCGGCGGTTCCGGTGGCGGCTACGGAGCGCGTGAGCCGCGTCAGATGTACTCCGCTGTCTGCTCGTCCTGCGGGCAGGAAGCGCAAGTTCCCTTCCAGCCGACTAGCGGTAAGCCGGTCTACTGCCGCGATTGCTTTGCCAAGCAGCGGAGCTCGCGCTACTAGACAGATATGAGGCGGCGCCCCCTGGCTACGGGCAGGGGGCGCCGCCTCAAGCGGTTGGTGGGCGCCTTGCCGTGTGGGAGAGTGGCAAGGCGCCCATCGACTGCTGACCCCTTCAGCGCCGCGGGCACGAAAGTTGCTACGACGTGGCAACACGCTGCTGGCGGCTTGCGGCGCTTCCGCGCGCCGTCGCGGTTGCTATTCTGAAGGGGAGACGACGCCGGTGGCTCAGATCTTTGCAGCGACGCAAGGGCAAGTAGGCGTCGCCCAACCGTCCATCGGCCGCGAGGGCCTGACCGTCAATTTCGGCGATTTCCAGTCCCACGCGGAGTTGGACTATCCGGCGGGTGCGACGGGCAAGTTGCCGGCAGTAGTGCTCATACCTGGGTCCAGTCCTGAGGATCTCAATGCCAACATTTCGACGGGACCCGGTCAGCCGGTGCTCAGCCACATCTTCCTGGACATCGCCAACTATCTGTCGCCGCGCGGCTTCGCCGTCATGCGCTACAACAAGCACTACGTCACTAGCGCGACGCAAGTCGACTACCAGAGCTTCTATACCAAGCTGACCCTACAGCAGATGCTCAAGGACGCCGACGACGTGTTGCGCGCGGCGGAGGCCGACCCACACGTCGATACCAACCACGTGTTCCTCTATGGCTGGAGCGAAGGGAGTACCGTCGCCGCTGCCCTGGCCGTTGAGCATCCGGAGCTGGCCGGCCTGATCGTGCAGGGACCCGTCGCAGAGCCATGGAAAGACCTGTTCCTGTATCAAATTGACAACGTAGGCTTGCCCTATTTGCGACAGGTGGCGCCGGATGGGCGGGTCACGGACGCCACCCTCAAGGCGCTATTCGCCGGTCACGGCGGGCTCGTCGCCAAGGGGATTTTCAGCTACCTGGCTGATTTCACGCAGACAACCAAGCTGGCTATCAATCCATTGCTTGACCGCAATCACGATGGCGCGATCGAGATCGACACGGAGTTCGTCCTCAGCATCGGCGCCGCTCTGGATGCCCTGCTCGGCCCCAAGGGCCCGCTTGGCGTCTAGGCGCCGGGCCGGGCATTACCCACGGTTACCGAGCAAACACCGAATCTGCACGTCCCCGCGCAGATGCCAAGCACGGGCGGGGGTGGGACGGCTGTGCCGAACTGGCCGTTGCTTGTTGTTCCGATCGTGCTGGCCGTATGCTTACTACTGCGAGGGCGGCGCCGGGTGTCCGGCAACGATTGGCGTGTCCGAATCTAGTCCGGTGTTCCCGTTGGGGTCGGGTAGGGGCAGGTCTCTGTGCCTGCCCTGCTTTCCGCTTCAATGGAAGCAGCCGTGGTAGCTGCCACCAGGGCAGGCACAGAGACCTGCCCCTACCCGAGCGATGCCATCTGAAGTTGCCGCGCACATTTGTGAATAGCCATCAACCGCCGGCCTCTCGGCGTCGTGGCATCCTCAGGCGGGAGCCACCTCCTCCATCATCCTATTGCTCACAATTCCGCCAGCGCGCGGCTCGACATAACGGCGGATTGCGAGGGCGACGGCCGCGCCCTCGCCGGCGGCGGACGCGGCCTGTTTGGTGCTGCCGGTGCGGCAGTCGCCCGCGGCGAAGATGCCGGGCACGCTGGACTGCAACGTGCCGTCGGTGACGACGAAGCCGTGCTGATCCAGGTCCACCACGCCCTTGGCGATAGCGGTGTTGGGGCTGAGGCCGATGAAGACGAAGACGCCGGCTGGGTGCAGCTCCTGGGCCATGCCGCCCTTGGCCTTCAGGAGCACCGTTTGTAGCTTCTGTTCCCCGCGAAACTCAGCCGGCACGACATCGGTGAGCAGGGTGATTTGGGGGTTCTCCCGCACCTTCTCCACGACGACCTTGCTGGCGGTGAGCTGCGGACCACGGATGGCGATAGTGACATGCCGGGCGAACTTGGTCAGGAAGAGGCTCTCCTCCCCGGCCGAGTTGCCGCCGCCGATGACCAGCACATCCTGGCCGCGATAGAAGGGGCCGTCACAGGTGGCGCAGAAGTGGACGCCGGCGCCGATGAAGTCGTCTTCGCCCGGAATGCCTAGCCGTCGATACGTCGATCCCAGCGCCAGCAGGACCGCCCAGGCGCGGTAGGCAGTGCCGTCGGCAGTGTGGACGGCGCGGTGCTCACCGTCGGCCTCCAGCTTAACCACCTCTTGCGCCGGCAGCACCTCGACGCCGAAGCGCTCAGCCTGACGGCGCAAGCGGTCGGCAAACTCCGCGCCGCTAATCCCTTCGGGGAAGCCGGGGAAGTTGTCCAGCCGCTCGGTGATGCCGGCCTGGCCGCCGACGCCGGCGCGCTCGATCACCAGCGTCTCGATGCCCTCGCGGGCCGCGTAGAGTGCCGCGGTCAGCCCAGCCGGGCCGCTACCGACCACGATCAGGTCGTAGAAGCGACGCTGGGCCATCGTGCGTAGTCCTAGCTTGGCCGCCAGGTCGGCATTCGAGGGCTCCACCAGGGTCGATCCGTCGCCGAACACGATGGTGGGGATGATGTGCCTGCCGCCATTCAGCCGCTCCACCAGCGCCAAACCCTCTGCATTCGCGTCCACGTCGACAAAGGTATAGGGCACGCGCTGCTCGGCGAAGAACTGCTTGCTGCGCTTGCAGTCGCCGCACCACAGGGTGCCGTACAGGGTGATGTTGCGTTGGTCCATGCGCGCGATCCTCTTCCAGGGCTCTGCCGAGGCGACTCCCGAGAACCATGATACAGAGCATCAAGGGACCGCGTGAGTGAACGACATTTCGCCCCTGACCTGGCCGTGGAGGTTGCCTCTCCTGCGCAGGGACCCAGAGCCATGGCAGCCAAGGCGCGGGTCTACCTTGGTGGCGGCACGCGGCTGGTCTGGGTCGTTTGGCCCAAGCGGGGACAGATCGACGTGTGGCGGGGCGGCAACATTGCCGCCCCGGCCGTGACGCTTGGCGCGGGCGACTTACTCGACGGTGAGGACGTTGTGCCCGGCTTATCGCTCCCGGTCGAGGACGTGTTTGCCGACCAGCTCGGCTAGTGGAGCGTCAGGCTGATGAGGCGCGCCCTCTTCCGGTCTGCTCCAGCAGCTTGGCCACCAGCGCCGTCCAGCCGGTCTGGTGGCTCGCGCCGAGCCCGGCGCCGGTATCGCCGTGGAAGTACTCGTGGAAGAGGACACCGTCTCGCCAGTGCGGGTCGTGTTGGGCCAGCGTATTGGCGCCGAACACGGGCCGGCGTCCGTCTTGGTCGCGCAAGAAGAGGCGGCACAGGCGACTGGAGAGCTCACCAGCGATCTGCGCTAAGGTGAGCTTCCGCCCGGAGTCGGACGGGCATTCCACCAGGAAGTCGTCGCCGTAGTAGTGGTGGAACTTCTGCACGGCCTCGATCAGCAGGAAGTTGAGGGGGAGCCAGATCGGACCCCGCCAGTTGGAGTTGCCGCCGAAGAGGCCGCTGCGCGACTCGCCGGGCTCGTAGCCCACCGTGTAGGTCATGCCGTCGACCGGCAGGACGTAGGGATGTTCGGCGTGGTGTTTGCTCAGCGAGCGCACGCCGTAGTCGCTCAGGAACTCGTCGGGGTCCAGCATCCGCTTGAGCAGGCGCTTCATGCGGTGGCCCCGCACCAGCGCCAGCAGCCGCCGCTCGCCCATGCCCGGCTCCTGCCAACGCGACACCAAACCGGCGAGGTCGGGGCGATAGTGGAGGAACCACTCCAGGCGCCCCTTGAAGTCGGGGAGCATCGCCAACAACTCAGGCTCGATGGTCTCTACCGCCAGCAGCGGGATCAGGCCCACCAGTGAGCGCACCTTGAGCCGTTGCGACGCGCCGTTGGGCAGGTGAAGGACGTCGTAGAAGAACTCGTCCTCGGCGTCCCAGAGGGAGATCCCTTCACCGGCGATGTCGTTGAGGGCGCCGGCGATGTAGAGGAAGTGCTCGAAGAACTTGGTGGCCACGTCCTCGTAGACGTGGTTGTCGCGGGCCAGCTCCAGGGCAATGGTCAGCATATTGAGGCAGAACATCCCCATCCAGGCGGTACCGTCCGCCTGCTCGAGATGGCCGCCGGTGGGCAGGGTGGCGGAACGGTCGAAGACGCCGATATTGTCCAAGCCCAGGAAGCCTCCCTGGAAGACATTACGCCCCTCCAGGTCCTTGCGGTTGACCCACCAGGTGAAGTTGAGCAGCAGCTTGTGGAAGACGCGCTCGAGGAACTCCCGATCGCCGCGGCCGGTCAGGCGCTGCTCGATCTTGTAGGTACGCCAGGCGGCCCAGGCGTGGACGGGCGGGTTGACGTCGCCGAAGGCCCACTCGTAGGCCGGCAACTGCCCATTGGGGTGCTGGTACCACTCGCGGCCCAGCAACAGGAGCTGACCTTTGGCAAACGCCGGGTCGAGCAGCGCCAGCGGGAGGCAGTGGAAAGCCGTGTCCCATGCGGCGAACCAGGGGTACTCCCAGGTGTCGGGCATGGAGAGGATGTCGTGCGTGTTGAGGTGGCCCCAGTCGTGGTTGCGGCCTTGCCGGCGCCGGGCCGGCGGCGCCGGCTGTCCGGGATCCCCCTCCAGCCACTCGGCCACGTCGGAGTGGTAGAGCTGCTTGCTCCAAAGCAGCCCGGCGAAGGCCTGGCGCTGCACCAACTGCTCGTCTGGTGACAGACCCACGGCCAGGGTCGCATAGAAGGTGTCCGCCTCCAGCTGCCGCTGGCGGAAGAGCTCGTCCGCGCCGGCAAAGGGCTGGTGCGGTCGAGTGGCCGAGAGCCGGAGCAGGACGCTCGTCGTCGCGCCAACATCGAGCGTCAGGACATAGTGGGCGGCGACCTTTGTTCCGGCTCTGGCGGGGTTGACTACTTGCGTCAGGCCATGGACGATCGCGCTGTCGATGCCATCCTTCACGTACGGGCTTGCGTTCGCGACGCCCCACAGCCGGCGCGCGTTACTGTCGTTCTCGGTGAAGAGCAACTCCGGCGCGCGATCAAGGCCCATGCGCCGATCTGTTCGCTCTGGCGACGCCGCTCCTCGCATCGGCCCTCCCCCCAGCATTGGGGGGCCGGGGGGGCCACTCCCCCCACCAGCGGCTGTCGCCAACTGCGCCACGCCCTGCCCGCCGAGCCAGTAGTCGCCGAGTTCCGGATGCCTCGCCTGAATCAGCCAACCGTCAATCGCATCGTCGCCGCCGGGCGCGATCGCGCGCAGCGCCGGCTTGCCGCCGGCCTCTGCGTCCCGTCCCCAGCTCCAGGTGTTGCGGAACCACAACGTCGGCAGCAGGTGCAGCGGGGCCGGGTCGGGGCCGCGGTTGGCGGCCGATATGCGGATGAGCATGTCATCCGGCGCTGCCTTGGCGTACTCGACCGTGACGTCGCAGTAACGGTCCTCCGCGAACACTCCGGTGTCAACCAGCTCATATTCCGGCGCGTCGCGTGCACGCCGCCGATTCTCCTCGACCAGCTCCGCGTACGGGTAGGCCCGCTGGGGATACTTGTACAGGGCCCTCATGTAGGAGTGTGTGGGCGTGCTGTCCAGGTAGTAGTAGCACTCCTTGACGTCCTCGCCGTGGTTGCCCTCGGGACCGGTGAGGCCGAACAGCCGCTCCTTGAGGATCGGATCGGCCCCGTTCCAGAGGGCCAGCGCGAAGCAGAGCAGGCCCTGGTCGTCGCTAAGGCCGAGCAGTCCATCCTCGCCCCAGCGATAGGCACGGGAGCGGGCGTGGTCGTGGGGGAAGTAGTCCCAGGCGGAGCCATCGGGCGAGTAGTCCTCGCGGACCGTGCCCCACTGTCGCTCGGCGAGGTACGGGCCCCAGCGCCGCCAGGCGACGTCGCCATCCCTCACCTCCGCCAGCCGGCGCCGCTCGGCGCCGAGGTCGGGCGGTAGCGATTGGACAGGAGGTGCATTGTCGCTTGTCATCGTTCCCCTGTGCTCCTGCAGGCCACGCCTGCTCCCCATGACTATAGTAGTCCCGGTCGCCATCGGATCGTTACAGCGGGCACGGGCAGCCGGCCATGGGCAGTATGCGCTCGCGGTCCGGTGCGGCAGGGCCGGAATTGTTCTCGCGGGAACAAGCGGTAACGTTTCGGCGCCTGATGAGACTTGGCATGACGAGTATACTCACGGCGGTTGCTGAGGAGTTGGGGCATGCCTACGTACCTCCGGCGTGGCCTGATCGGGTTGTTGGCAGGCGTCGTGGCCGGCGTGCTGCTCGCGGCGACACTGGGCAATGGCGTACTGGGGATCGTGTTCGGCGCCTTGCTGGGTGGCTGCTACGCCGCTGCCATGCGGCCGGCGGGGAGAGCGTACATCGATGGCGGAATGACCGCGGCAGCGCTGGGCGTACCGGTGTGGGCCTGCCTGAGCGTCATCGCGCTGCCGCTGCTGGGCGGTCAGGAACCGCAATGGATGGCCGCGGAGCTGCGCGCGCTCTTCCCCCAGCTGGTGGGCTGGGTCCTGTACGGCGCGGCGCTCGGATTGTTGGTGCAGGCGTTGAGCGACATCGCTCCCCGGCTGCTCGGACCGGAGCGGCAGCCGGAGCCGGCCCGAACGTCGGTGAGCACGCGCATCGTCGTCGCCGGCGGTGGCTTCGGAGGCACGAGCACCATTCGACAGCTCGAGCGCGCCTTTGGACACGACCCCAGCGTGTCGCTGACCCTGGTGAGCAGCACCAACGCCCTGCTGTTCACGCCCATGCTGGCCGAGGTAGCGGCCAGCAGCATCGAGGCTGCGCACATCAGCGCCCCCCTGCGCACCGGCGTTCGTCGCACCAACGTGCTGCGCGGGCGCGTCGACGGTGTCGACCTGGAACGGCGTGTGGTCCGCCTGGCGCCGGATGCCCATGCGCCGGGGCAGCGTGAACTGCCCTTCGATCACCTGGTGCTGGCATTGGGCTCCGTCACCAATTACCTTGGCATGAAGAACGTCGAGGTCGAATCCTTCGAGTTCAAGGTGTCAGCGGACGCGACGCGCCTGCGCAATCACGTCATCGACATGTTCGAGTGGGCCGATCGCGAGCCGGAGCCGGACGTGCGCCGTCCCATGCTGACCTTCGTCGTGGCCGGCGGCGGTTTTGCCGGCGCCGAGCTGGCGGGCGGACTGAACGACTTCGCTCGCGGCATGGTGGCCAACTACCCCAACGTTCCGACGGAAGACGTGCGTATCATCCTCGTCCACTCTCGCGATCGCATCCTCCCCGAGCTCGGTGCATCGCTGGCCGCCTACGCCCTGGAGCGTATGGCCGCGCGCGGGGTCACGTTCAAGCTCAACGCGCGCGTGGCGGATGCGCGCCCCGGCGTCGTGGTCCTGAACACGGCCGAGGAGATCCGCACGGAGACGCTCGTCTGGACGGCCGGAACGCGACCGCACCCATTGGTGAGCTCGCTGCCGGTCGGCTGTGATCGGCGCGGCGCGGTGCTGGTCGACAGCACGCTGGCGGCGCCGGGGTACCCGGGGCTGTGGGCGTTAGGCGACTGTGCCGTGGTACCGAACGCGGACACCGGCCAGCCCAGCCCGCCGACTGCCCAGTTCGCGGTGCGCCAGGCCGCCACGCTGGCCCACAATGTCCACGCCAGCGTGCGCGGGAAGCCGCTCAAGCCATTCCGGTTCAAGGCGCTCGGGGTGCTGTGCGTGGTCGGCCATCATACCGCCTGCGCGGAGATCTTGGGGAGGCGTTTCTCCGGCTTTTTCGCCTGGCTCTTGTGGCGGGCGATCTATCTGGCCAAGTTGCCGGGCCTCGAGCGCAAGCTACGCGTCCTGGCCGATTGGAATGTCGAGCTGTTCTTCCCGCGCGACATCGTCCAAACGGATGGGCCGCCCGAGTCTACGTCGCGCGGTGACGTCGGCGGCGGCGGGCGTGGGCTTGCCCCAGCGAGCGAGTACTCGCGCCCGGACACTGCTCGTGCTGCGCTCGCGCAAGAGGTGGCAGCGCCCATCGCGCAGACGGCCGACTTTGGCGGCGAAAGGAAGTAGCCGATGCGACCGTCGTTGACGACCGGCCAGGTGGCCTGTGCGATCGTGGGAGGCCTGGGCGGCGTCGCCACCACGCATGGGGCGCCGCTGGGCTTGGCGCTGGGCGTGGGATACGGCCTCGGCTTCGCGCTGCTGGCCGCGCCGCGGGCAAGGACGCCGGGCGGCGGATTGCTGTGGGGGCTGGCCTACGCGCTGGTGCTCTGGCTCGCCTTCCCGGCCGGCCTCTTCCCTCTGCTGTTCAACGCCATGCCACACATGGCCATGCTCGACACCATCCGTGTCCATTTCGGCGATCTGGTCGCCTACGTGCTCTATCTCGGCGTGCCGCTGGGTTTGACGCTTGGAGTCTGGGGCAGCCGGCGCACGCGTCCGGACGGGACTCCGTTCAGTCTGCCCCGGGCGCTCCTGGTGGGCGCGCTGGCCGGTCTCGCTGGGGGCTGGGCCTTCGCGAAGTGGATGGCCCAGGTCAACTTCTTCGTTACCATTGCCGCACTGGTCGGCTCCAACTCGGTTACGGTCGGCATGGCGCTGCACTTCGTGATCGCCGCGGCGATCGGCGCCAGCTTCGGCTTGCTCTTTCAGGGCGACATTCGCGGCTACGGCTCCAGCCTGGGCTGGGGGATGGGCTACGGCCTGCTGTGGTGGTTTCTGGGCCCGCTCACCCTCTTGCCGATCCTGCTGCACCAGACACCCACCTGGACCTATCAACTGGGCAGCGCCTTGTTCGGCTCCCTCGTGGGACACATCATCTACGGTCTGATGGTGGGGTTGTGCTATGCGCTGCTGGACCGACTGTGGGTGGGATTCTTCATCGACTCCGACCCGATCCGCCGGGAGTTCGAGGGACCGGGGACGCGTACGTTGCGCTCGCTCGGCGCCGGGGCCGCGGCGAGCATCGTGGGCGGATTATTGTTCAGCTTGGTCATGCTCGCCACCGGCGAGCTGCCGAGGGTGGCCGGCATCATGCACGGGACTTCGCCCGTCCTTGGCTTCATCATCCACCTGGTGATCAGCGCGCTGATCGGCATGAGCTACGGCGTGCTGTTCGTGCGCGAAGCGCCGACCGTGGGGCTCGCGGTCGTCTGGGGGTCGGTCTATGGGCTGGCCTGGTGGTTCGTGGGGGCCCTGACCCTGTTCCCGGTGTTGCTCGGCGGCCCCTTTGTCTGGACGGTCGCGGCCGCCAGCGGTGCGCTGCCATCGCTGATCGGACATCTCCTCTATGGCGCCGGCACCGCCGTTACCTTCCTGCTGTTGGAACGCCGCCACGCCGCCCGTCTGCATCTCGACCCCCGCACCGTCGCCCGCGAAGCCCGATTGCGACGCCCGGTCGGAACGCCCGCGCCTGCGCTGGGCCTTTTCGTGCTCGGCATCGGCGTGCTGCTCCCCATCGCGCTGGCATAGGGCAGTCCTGGCCTACCGCGGCCCGTGCTTCAGGTTACCATTGCTGGTTGGGCTTGTGGCCCTCAAACGGGTCGGCAGCCCCGACACCGGCCGAGTGGCTCCATTGAGAGACGGTGAGCCGTGCGGTTGTCGGTGATTGTCCCGGCGCTCGACGAGGAGCGCGCCATCGCCACGACGCTTGCCCACACGCGCGAGACGCTCGCCCCGCACGAGCTCTTGGTCGCAGACACGGGGAGCGCTGACGCCACAGCGCAGATCGCCGCGGGCTACGCGCGGGTGCTGACCCTCCCGGGGACGCGCGGCGCTGCGCTGAACGAGGCGGCAGCAACGGCCACCGGCGATGTGCTGCTGTTCCTGCACGCGGATACGCTGCTGCCCACGGACGCCGCCGCCGCCATGGAGCGAGCGCTCCGTGATCCTCGGGTTATCGGGGGGGCCTTCCGGCTGCACCTGGACGATCCGCGGGCACTGGCCCGCCTGGTGTCCCACAGCGTCAATCTGCGCTCCGCCCTGCTCAACACCTTCTTCGGCGACCAGGCGCTGTTCGTCCGGCGCGACATATTTGTCCGGGCCGGAGGCTATCGGGAATGGAGCGTCATGGAGGACCTCGAGATCCTGTCGCGCCTGCGCCGGCACGGGCGGCTCGCGCTGGTCGAAGCCGCCGTCATCACTTCCGCCCGGCGCCATCGGCGCAGCGGCTGGATCAGGACGATCGCCACCATCTGGGCGCTGAGCCTCCTCTCCCGGGCGGGAGTGCCGGGAAAGGCGATGGCGGGACTCTACAAGCCGCGGAGATAGCGATCGGCCCTGAGCAGCGGGGGATCGTGGGCATCAGCGGCGCGGTCCCCGCACCGCCGGCGCCGGACGTCCCCTGCCCCACATCGCCGCTTCCAGCACCCGGCCGAGCAACGCCTTGCGCGTGCCGAGCCGCTGCAGGCGCGCCGACAGCAGCCGATCGATACTCCAGGTGCGGTTCCCACCCGCAAAGAGCACGAACACATTAGCGACCAGGATGGCAACGTAGAGCCAGGGACCCTCCGGCGTGCCGGCCTGGGACAGGAGCAAGTTCACGGCCTGCAGCGTACCCAGCAGGGCGCCGAGCTCGGTGAACAATCCCAGCGTCAACAGCGTCCCGATCGTCGCTTCCCCAAGGAACACTAGCCAACCGAATAGATGGAAGTGTGGGACCACTACCTCCTGGAGGAAGGTCTTGTAGATCCCCAGCGTGGGATGTTGGATGCTCTGCTGGAACGAGAACATGAGCCCTCTGGGCTGGTGGAGGCCGAAATCGGGGGGGAGCTTCCAGTGCTGCTCGTAGAGCCAGTAGAGTCCCAGGGAGATGCGCGCAGCGGCAAGCACCCAGTCCGTCGCTCCGGTCTCGCGAGGGGCCGCCTCCGGGGCGGCTGCTTGGTCGATCACCGATGACTCAAGTGGGGATGCCGTCGCCGTTGACGGTCAGCTCCGGCACCGGTCATCGCTAAGGCCTCTTTCCCCTTGTCGGCGATCGCCGCTTCCCCGCGACGTGCTACCGTGAGTGTACACCGGCGCGTATCCTGGTGCTGTGCGCCGACCGGCGTAGGTCGCCCACAGCGTACCGTCTCAAATCTTGCCTATTCGTTACGATCGCGAGGCGCTATGCTTCTGCGGACTGGCGCCGCGGTCCCGATTGGAGGCCAACCAAACGTGAGCTCGCTCCTGCAGGGCATCCTACCCATCGTCTACACGCCATTCACTGCCGATGGCGCTATTGATGAAGAGGATGTGCGCCGCCTCGTCAACCACTTGATCGCCGCTGGCGCGCACGGTCTATCGGCCGTCGGGGGCGGCAGCGAGGCCCAGAAGATGAGCACGGACGAGCGCCGGTGGCTGGCCAGCGTAGTCATCCAGGAAGCACGCGGTCGTGTTCCGGTGATTGTGGGCGTGTCGTCGGCTAGCACAGCGCAGTCGGTGGAGCTTGCTCGCCACGCCGAGGCATCGGGCTCCGTGGCTGTGTTCGCGACACCGTTAGCCGGCGCTGCCGAGCTGCCGGCGTTGCGTCAGCATTATGGCGCGCTGGCAGGAGCGATGTCGCTCCCCATCGCCGTGCAGGACGCGCAGCCTCCAGTGGCTCCTGCTGATGTGGCGGCGTTGGCCGGCGAAATCCCGGGCATCACCTACGTCAAGGAAGAGGCCGCCGACTCCGGCCACCGCATCACCGAGTTGCGCCATCTCCTGGGCGACCGTGTGCGCATCCTCTCCGGTGGGTCCTTCCTGCTGGACGATCTCGCCCGCGGCGCCCATGGCGCGATCCCGGGAAGCGTGGGCGTGGCCGACCTGGCGCACGCCTACAATTGCCACTGCTCCAGTGACCCGCGCGGCGCGCGGGCCGCCTTCGATCACTTCTTGCCGCTTTCCTTCTGGCGCCGCCAGTTCCCTTTGCTCGGCGCCAAAGAAGTGTTGCGACGCGTCGGCGTGTTCAAGGCCGCGTACTTGCGGGAACAAGGCGCGCAACACCTCGACGAGCACGACCACCGTGAGCTGTCGGCGCTTATGGAGGCCATGGGGCCGCCGTTCTGAGGCGCGGTCGCGATGTGAAGAGCCCCACAGGTGCGAATGCAAGGGGTGGACCTCATTGCCCGTTACCGTAACGCGGGAAGCGGCAGAGTGGGACGCTGTGGCGGAGCGCGGGCGTCCCGCCCGCCCCGGAGGTAGGTGGCGGCGTCGGCCGCCCCATTGCGTGGCGGCGTCACCGTCGGTTCGCCGGGCGGGCGGGACGCCCGCGCTCCGATAGTTGGCCCCGGCTCGATTGGTTAGCGCCAGTGGGATAGCGTTCCGGCGGGTAGGATATGGCGGTGCGGGCAGGGTCGCTCTGCGCAGGGATACCGGAGAACGTTGCATGCTCGAGCTGACCGTTCAGGCAGGAGATCTGGATCGACATTCGCCGCTGGTAAGCGCCCATGTGCCGCTGGAGGCCCTCGGCGCACGGTATCACGAGCCGGGTCCGCTCCAATTCGAGGGTGGAGCTTTGGCCTTGCGCGACGCCGACCACCCAGATAGCGCTGAGGACCTCGTCGCGCAATACGATCCGGCGCAGCAGCAGCTGGCGTTCGTCATTCCGGGCGATGTTGCCGCTGGCAGCAGACGCCGGTTCGAGCTGGACGAGTCAGCCGGCGGCTCTCCGACCATCCCGAGCGCGGGGACGTATCCCGTGGCGCTGATCCAAAAGCTGGATCGTGTCGTCTGGCGGACAGCGGGCGAGGCGTGGGCAACGTACAACGTGCAGGGCGGTCGACGACCATATTTCTGGCCGGTGCTGGGCCCCGCCGGCGCCAGCGTCGTGCGCGGTCAGGGGACTGGTGAGCATCCCCACCACACCGGCATGGGGCTGGCCTACGGTGGACACAGCGAAGGCGGATCGTCCAACATCTGGTCGGACTGGGACGAGCCGCCCTATGGGCCCGGCGGGCGAATGCTCCATCGTGGCTTCCGCCGGATCGTGGGCGGGCCAGTCTATGGTGAGCTGGTGGAGGACCTTACCTACGTCAACGCCTATGGGGACGCCTTTGCCGAGGAAGTACGCACGATCCGCTGCTGGTGGGCGTCGCCGCAAGCTCGCTTTCTGGACTTTCAGTTCGACATCCAAGGTTGTCACGATCGCGGCCCCCAGCCCTTCCTATTCATGGTCCGGTTGCCCGGGGTCTTTGACATCCCCAAGACCGGTCGAGTCACCAACGCCATCGGGCGGCCCGTTCCGGCGCCGGAGCGACGTGATCGCCAGTATCGAGCCGCCTGGGTGGACGGCTCCGGGCCGACGGGGGATCCGCCGCCGCCACCGCCCACCGCGCCGCCGGAAACCCTGGTCGACCTGCCCGGCGCGCGGCCCCAGGTACAGGGGCCCGGGAACGGCCCCTGGAATGGCCTCGCATTGTTCGACCACCCAGGGAATGATGGCTTCCCCGGCGCCATCGGCAAGTACGCCGTCGTGCAGCAGATCACGCAGGCCCACTATCCGCCGGCCGGCGCACCCAATGGTCCCTTCACCTTCCGACATCGCGTATACGTCCACGCCGGCAACGCCGACGAGGCTGGGGTCGCCGCCCAGGCGGCATCGTACGCGCAACCGTGCAAGGTGGTAGTCGCGCGGCGGTAGCGCCGCTATGGTGGGCGAAATGATGAGGAGGTCTGGGCGTGGCGCGCACGATTGGCGTCGGCGTGATCGGCATGGGCTGGATGGGCACGGTCCATAGTCGCTGCTATCGTGCCGTCGGCGATCGCTTCTACGATCAGGGGATCCAAGCCCACCTGATCGCGTGCGCCGACGAGTCCGCCGAGCGGGCTCGGGCGGCGCAGGAGCGCTTCGGATTCGCAAACTGGTCAACCGATTGGCGAGATGTTATTCACCACCCGGATGTCGAGGCGGTCAGCATTACGGCGCCGAACTCCCTGCACTTGGAAATGGTTCGCGCGGCCGCCGCTGCCGGCAAGCACGTCCTCTGCGAGAAGCCGGTCGGTCGGGGGCCGAGCGAGACGCTGGAAGCGGCGCGGGCGGCACGTCGAGCCGGCGTGCTGTCCATGGTCGGCTACAACTACCGCTGGGCACCGCTCGTGCAACACGCTCGGCAGCGGATCGCCGACGGCGACCTCGGCCGCGTCACCCATTATCGTGGTCGCTTCTTGGACGGCTACGCCAACGACCCCAGCGGTGTGCTGTCCTGGCGTTTCCAGCGGGAACAGGCGGGGTGGGGCACGCTTGGCGACCTGATGTCGCACGCCGTGGACATGGCGCGCATGATCGCCGGACCCATTGCGCGTGTCGTCGGCTCTCACGCCACCTTCGTGCCGACACGCCCGCTCGCGACGAGCGGCCAGGGCACGCACTTCAGCGTTGGAGCGACGGAAGGGCCGCGGGGCGACGTCACCAACGAGGACTACGTCGGCGCCCTGGTGCAGTTCGCCAATGGGGCCAGCGGCACGCTGGAAGCCTGCCGGGTCATCACCGGCCCCGACTGTCAGATGGCGTTTGAGGTGAACGGCTCCGATGGGGCGCTGACGTGGGACTTCGAGCGGATGAACGAGCTGCTGGTGTACCGTGCCGCCCGCGCCGGCGGGACGGGCGGCTACACCCGCATCCTCAGCGGCCCCGAGCATCCCTTCTACGGGAGCTTCAATCCGGGTCCCGGCCTCGGCCTCGGCTACGAGGAGCTCAAGGTGATCGAGTGCTTCCAGTTCCTGCAGTCGATCACCACGAGCCGGCAAGGCGAGCCTGGCCTGGACGATGCCGCGGCCGTAGCCCAGGTGCTGGCCGCGATCGAGCGATCGTGGGCGACGCGGGGCTGGGAGGATGTGCAGGCGCCGGACGCGCCGGGAGACGACGCGGCTACCGCCTAGGCCGGCCCCTCATTCCAGGCCATGCCCTCGCCGCGCACGATGCGGGCGCGCTGCTCGTAGGCGCCGGGCCACTCCACTGGGAGGTCGCCTTGTTCGACCATGAGCTGGAGGGGGTTCAGGCGCGTCCGCAGCGGTAGGTCGATGCGCTGGCGCTTGCGCGCCGACTCGTACAGCGCCATCATCACCTCCTGGGTGGCGTAGGCCTTGGCGGCGGAGCTGAGCGGATCGTCCAGCCGACCCTCCACCCAGGCGATCGTCTCTTGCGCCTGGTGGACCCAGGCGTCGTGCCAGGGCGCCTCTACCTCGGTCCAGCCGTCGCTGGTCGCGTTCAGGTAGCGCACCCAGCCGCGCTCGTCGTTGTACTTGGCGGAGGTTCCCTCGGGCTGCCACATGGCCCCGTCGGAGCGCAGCTCCTCGTTGGGTGGACGTCTGGTGCCCAGCTCCATCAGGCCGTCGGTCCCGACCACGCGGGCGCCCTGACCGGTGCGATACGGTGAGCGGAAGCCGCCCTGCAGCAGAATCTGAGCGCCGCCCTCGAGGCCGATCAGGGCGAGGGTGCGGTCTTCCGCCGGGAAGCCGCGCTCGACCACGTCGGTCGTTCGCTCCACCGCGCCCGTCACCCACTCCGCTCGCGGGTTGCCGGTCAGGAACAGGGCGAGCTGGATGTTGTGCGAGTTGGTGTTGAGTAGCGTGCCGTCGCTGATGGAGATCTGGACGACCTTGCCGATCGCGCCTTCGCGGATCAGTTGGCGCGCCTTGAGCCAGGTCGCGTGGTGCGGCCGCTGGTAGGCGACCACCAGCTTTACCCGATTGCGATCGCAGGCGATCATCATCTTCTCGGCGTCGCCCAGGCTGAGCGCCATCGGCTTCTGGCAGATGATGGCCCGCGGCCGGCGCGCGGCCGCGGCGATCACCATCTCCGCGTGCTGGCCGTGCCAGGAGCAGACGTCGACGAAATCGGGATGCTCCCGGTCCAGCATCTCCCGATAGTCGGCGTAGCGCCTGTCCTCGGCAACGCCGAAGAAGTCGCCGAATTCGCGGCGCGCATCGGGGTGAGTGTCGGCGATGGCGCCGATCTCCACGGGCCGGCCCGGCACGTCTTGCCAGGCGCGGGCGTGGACGCGGGCAATGTTGCCGCAGGCAATGATGGCGGTGCGATACATGCGGGTCTCCAGCGCTGTTCCAACCAACGTGCCTGCATCGTACACTACCGCCATGCGCGACACGAACGCTGACGCAATTGACGAGCTGTTTGCCTTCACCCGCGATGGTCGGCATCCCGGTGCGGCGGTCATGGTGATCCAGGACAGCGTGATTCGGCGCCGGCGCGGCTACGGGCTGGCGGACTTGGAGGCTGGCACTCCCATCACGGGTGAGACCTGCTTCTACCTCTGCTCGCTGTCCAAGGCGTTCACGGCCATGGCCATCATGTTGCTGGCCGAGGCAGGCCAGGTCAGCTATGACGATGCCTTGCCGCGCTTCTTCCCGGAGTTTCCGGTGTATGGTCGGGCCATCACCATCCGGAGCTTGCTCCACCACACCAGCGGTCTGCCCGATCACTTCCAACTGAGCGCGCGCTCGGACCTGGCGGAGCTGACCGGCCTCACCAACCAGAGCGTGCTCGACTGGCTCCGCCGCCGCGAGGCCGGCGATTTCCCGGCCGGTGAGCGACGGCAATACAGCAACTCCGGCTACGTGCTGCTGGCAATGATCGTTGCCCGCGCATCAGGCCAACCGTTCCATCGCTTTCTGCGAGCGCGGATATTCGCCCCCTTGGGCATGCGGCACACCTTGGTCTACGACGAGTCGAAGCCGGCAGTGTCCCGACTGGCGCCCGCCTATGCTCCTGTCGACACTCCCGACGGCGACGGCTACCGTCGGTGGGACTACAACTTGCTCACTTCCGGGGGCGGCGGGATTTTCTCCTGCATCGACGACCTGTACCGCTGGGATCAAGCGCTCGCCAAGGAGCAGTTGGTTTCCGCGGCGACATTTCGGGAAGCCTACACGCCGGGCCACCTCAACGACGGCAGCGAGTTCGGCTACGGCTACGGCTGGGAGATCGGGCAGTTTCGCGGTCGTAAGCAGATTGCCCACACGGGAGGCCTCGCCAGCTATCACACGCGTTTCCTGCGTTATCCCGACGAGCGGCTCAGCGTGATCGTGCTCGGCAACACCGATCGTGTCGACGCGGTTGCCAGCGCGCAGCAGATCGCGGCGCTGTACCTGGGGCACGGACGTCGGTAACCAGTCGAGCCGTGATAGGTTACGGCGGAAGCGTTTAGCTGCTCTGCTGGCTCGGCCAGGCGCCAAGCGCGACCGTGACATTACTCTGCTGGCCCTTGCGGAGGATCGTCACGCTGA
Organism: uncultured Chloroflexota bacterium; assembly: GCA_937967325.1. Lineage (GTDB taxonomy): Bacteria > Chloroflexota > UBA4733 > UBA4733 > UBA4733 > UBA4733. The sequence continues at coordinate 16,593 of CALBSQ010000359.1, read as the reverse complement.
TCGAATCGCCGACGTGTTTGGTATCCAGGTACGCCGAGATGTCCTCTACTGAATTGACCGTGTGGCCATCGATAGCAGTAATGACGTCACCCCCGGCGGGAATTCCGCTCGCGTTAGCATTGCTGCCGCCTTGCAGGCCGGCCTTATCCGACGGGCTGCCGGGTTGCACCTGCGTCAGCAAGACGCCCTTGGTGACGCTCAAGCCCTGCTGCTGGGCGATCGGAGCGGTCAGCGTGACTCCGCCTATTCCCATGTAAGGGGTTTGGATCGTCTGACCCGCTGTCAGTTGGGGCAATAACTGCTTCGCCTGGTTGATTGGGATCGCGAAGCCGATACCGACAAATCCATCCACCGGGCTTTCGATGGCGGTCGTGATTCCTATTACCTGCGCATTGCTGTTGAAGAGCGGGCCGCCGGAGTTGCCCGGATTGATCGGCGCATCGGTTTGGAACAGCCCTCGCAGCTCTCTGCCGCCCGTCGCATTGTAGGTTCGATTGACGGCGCTGATGATGCCGTCGGTCACCGAGTGTTCCAAGCCGAACGGGTCGCCGATAGCGACGACGGGGTCCCCGACCTGAACGGGGTCGGAGTCGCCGAGCGTTGCGACCTTGGCGGACGACGGCAACGCGGGAACCAGTACCACGGCAAGGTCATGGCCCTGATCCGTACCGACGACCTTTGCTTGCGCTTGTGAGCCGTCGGCGAAGGTGACCTGGACGGAGGTGCTTCCAGCGACCACGTGGTTGTTGGTCAGGATGTGGCCCTGGGCATCGACGATGATCCCGGACCCTTCGCCTTGTCCCTGGCTCGGCAGTCCGCGCGGCCCGGTCCGAGTGGCCTGGACGATGATCGTGACAACCGTGTTGTTGGCTGCCCTAAAAACGTTGCCGGCAATGGTACTGGTCTGTCCATTCAGCGCCACGGGCGCCACGCTCGCCTGGCTGGCGGTGGCGGAACGATTGCTGGCGGGCGGCGCTACCGACGCCCCGGCACGGGTCACGACTCGGGTGGCAACCACCGCGCCGCCGATGCTGCCGCCCACCGTCCCTAGTGCCACGCCACCAACTAGGGCCGCCGTCAGCAATGACCGGCGTGGCGCACGCCGCTCGAGCAGCGGGGTCTTGCCCGTACTCGCACCATTGCCATGGTCGATTGGAATGGCCCCTCGCGACTCGTCGCCCGGACCGTGTTCTGGATACTCCATCGTTTTGTCCTTCCTCGCGCTCGATGTGCCGCGGCGCCACTCTCTATGGTCGCAGCAGTCCCTTGGAACAGGCTTGGACGTAGCCAGCGTCGGATGGTTTCAAGGATAATCCAAGGATGAGGCGCCACCATGAAGAAACCGGATCGAGTTGATCTTGTCACGACGGCGAGGATTCCGGGCGTGCGGACGTACGACGCGATGCGCCGAACCCGCTGCTTGTGTGACAAGCTTACCGGATAGAATTACAGAATTAAGGAGTTGAAGAAGGCTCCATGAAGAGAACCAGCCCGTATTTGCTATTCCTGTTCATTGTAGCGTTCATTCTAGCCGGCTGCGCCGTGCCGTCGACGCTCACGGCGCGCAGTCAGTCGTCACAGGCCGCTACGCCGTCCGTGGCGTCGGCGGCCACATCCAGCGCCGCGGCATCCTCGAGTGAGGCCGCCCGGACGGTAACCGTCACCGTCACGCGCGACGCGACATCGAGCGTCGCGGCCACCACCTCGAGCAGCGCCAATCCGGCTCAAGTCGACTCTCGCGTTTCTACGGCGACATCCTCCACCGCGTCGGGGGCGGCAACCGCTCCTTCGGCCGAGGTATCCGCCGCCATCAAGCAGGTGATCACGCGCGCCAACGCCGAGCAGCAACAGGCGTTCGCCAACCACGACGCAACGCTGATGCGCGACACCGCGACCACGTCGTACTACAACGAGCTGGTGCAGACGAATCGCGACATGACCAACGGTGGCGTGTCGGCGATCAGTCTCGTCAAGCTGGAGTGGGGACCAGTCAGCCTGACCGGCAACGGCGGGGCGCAGGCGACCACCTTCGAAACATGGGCCACTTCCTACGTGGACGGTACCAGCAACCAGAGCCGCGATCGGAACGTCTACACGCTGGTGCAGGAAAGCGGTGCTTGGAAGATTCAGGCGGATGCCCATCCGGATTCCGGCCTGGATCAGCTCCCGCCGGGTACGTCCCCGAGCGTCACGTCGCCAGGTGGCCCCGGCAGCTCGCCACTCCCAACGCCGCGTATCTCCCCCACGGGGGTCGGGCAATCGCGCAACTGGTCCGGCTACGCCGCCACGGGCGGCACGTTCACCTCGGTCACCGGCACCTGGACGGTGCCCTCGGCAAGCGCCACTGGGAATCCAGGGGCCGACGCCACCTGGGTTGGCATCGGAGGTGTTCAAAGCCGTGACCTGATCCAGGCCGGCACCGAAAACACGGTTGGCGCAGGCCAGCAAGTTCAGACCGACGCCTGGGTCGAGCGGCTGCCGCAGACGTCGCATCCGGTCTCGCTGCCGGTAAAGCCGGGCGACTCCATTACGGTAACAATCAGCCAGCAGTCGGCCGGTACCTGGCTCATCGCCTTCAAGAACAACACCACCGGTCAGACCTACCAAACGACGGAGCAATACGACTCCTCGATGTCGTCAGCCGAATGGGTAGAAGAGGCGCCGAGCGGCGGTCGCCGTGTTGTGCCTTTGGACGATTTCGGCTCGGTACACTTCGCCGCCGGGTCGGCAACCAAGGACGGAAAGTCGGTGACCATCGCCCAGTCCGGAGCGACGCCGATCACGATGATCGACGGGACCGGGACGCCCCTGGCTACGCCATCCAAGCTCACCGCCAGTGGCGGCTTTGACGTCACGCAGTCAGCCCCGTCGACGGCGCCGGGGATTTCCCCCACTGTCCCTCGCTTCCGGATTGCGCCGGGGGGAGCGTTCGGATATTAACGGATCGTCGTGATTCGTGCCGCTCGTCCGCCCGGCCAATGCCTCTGGCCGGGCGGACGGGCCATATCGCGCCCCCATCTGTCATCCTGAGCGCAGCGAAGGACCCCTGGCAAGGCAGGACAGCCGCACTACGGGTCTGCGCAGCGCGGACGGCCAGGCCAGGGGTCCTTCGCTGCGCTCAGGATGACAGATGGGGATATTCTCTCGATCCTGTCGGTGCTGCGATCAAGATACACGCCAGGCGACCAACTCGGCTGTCAGGGAACCACCTGCACCGCGGTCCCATTGGGCGCCCAACTGAAGAGCCGCGTTTCAACGTCCAGCGGTACGTTCACGCAGCCATGGGTGCCGGTGAGATCCTGGCCGGGGGTACCGAGCTTGGCGTTGCTGCCGGGACCGAAGTCGTGGCGCCAGGGGGCGTCGTGGATAAAGTAGCCTGCGTTGTCGAACAGCATCGCGAAGCTTACCGGCGAATCAGCGTACCAAAATGGGTTGCCTTGGGGCCACGGGGAGTGGAAGGTGAAGGGGTGGTATTTGGCCAGGATGGGGAACACGCCTACGGGTGTGGGAAGGGCTGAGTTGCCGGTCGTGACGAGGCTGCTGAACAGGGGAGTGTCGCCTTCCATCGCTGTAAGGCTCTGCTTGGACAGCGATACGACGATCCGGTCGCTCGTCACTCTCAGGCCACTCGCCTCCGAGCTGGCGGTATGACCATGCTCATCGCTCGCTTCCACGGCATAGCTATACGAGCCGGCCCCGACTATCGCGCCGTGGTTGTCCTTGCCGTCCCAGCTAAAGTCCACCTCTCCTGCCGGCTGCTCAGGCAGCGCGATCGTTCGCACCGTTTGGCCGTTCGCATTCTTGATCGTGGCAGTGACGCCGGCCGCGCGAGAAACATCCAGCCACACGTCCTGCTTGAAGAAGCGCGGATTGAAGGTGAACGCGGAGAACTTGGGCACGGTGATGGTGAGTGGCACGCGATCCAGGTTTACCTGTTGCGTGCCGCTCGGTCCCCACTGTCCTGAGGTGGACTGCGCGCGAACGTGTATGAACCAGGTTCCGTCCTTAAGATCGCTCAGCGTGACCTTGTCGTCCTTCGTCCGCACCTGCTCGGGCGCGGCGGCGGCCTTCACCTGGTCGACGGAGTACGCGTACCCGGCTATCGGCACGACGGGCGGGGTGGTCCAGGTCACCGTGACGTCCTTGACGTTATACCATTTCGTGGGATCTGGGTTGCTGGGTGACTGGATGACGGGCATCGGCGGGGGAACGGGCGTGGCCGTCGGCGCCACGGTAGGGCTAGGCAGCGCTGTTGGCGCAGGAACTGTCGTCGGCGTCGCAGCGGCCGCGACCGGTGGCGCGGTTGTCGGCGCGCGCAACGCCGGTTGAGTAGGTGACGCCGCGGGCACGGCGCCTGAGAGCGCCAGGCGATGGCCACCCGACCCGGCGACCAGCAGCGTGGCCCCAACCCCGAGGCCAAAACAGGCGGCAACCGCCAGAATTATCAACGTGACGCGGACCATGGGAGTGAGGCACCCTTCTAGGAGCGGCCGTAGGGCCTCTCCAGTATACGCGCCATTTGCCGCACGCGGCGTGCCGGGAGGTCAGAAGGGGCGGCGAGGGATGCCTGGCTACCGCGTGGGTGACGGCGCCCGACGGTTCAGCGTCGGGCGCGGCGGACGCGACGCCGTTGCCGTTCGCCAACGGTTACCGCTGGCACGGTACATCGCCGGCGACCCGCCAGTTCACCACAACTCCAGTTCCGTCTGCCGGCCGGTCGTCACTTTGGGACCGCTGTCGGTGAGGAGGACACTTACCTCCAACCGTAGGCCCATGGCCCCGGGCAGGTAGACTCCCGGTTCCACCGTGACGCCCGTGACCGGCGTTAGCAGCCGATCGTCAGGGAACTCGAAGTCGTCCAGGTTGGGACCATCCCCGTGGATATGATGCCAGCCCAAGCTGTGGCCGGTTCGGTGGGTAAATGCCTGACCATAGCCGCACGCGTCGAGCGATTCTCGGACGTGGCGGTCGACGGCTCGCCCGCGCAAGACCTGGCCGTCCCTCCAGGCCGTCTCGAGCAGCGCCAGTCCGGCGTCACGGGCCTCTTTCACGGCCGTGAACGCCCGGACGAGATCCGATGGCGGTGTCGGACCGGCGTAGCCCATCCAGGTGCTGTCGGCGAAGGGCGACCGCTCGCCCGGCATACGGGCCCAGAGGTCAATGAGGAGTGTGTCGCCAGGCCGGATGAGGCGTGGGTGGCCGGCAGACGCCGCATAGTGAGGATCGGCGGCGTGCTCGTTGACGGCCACGTCGACACCGCCCCCGACGAGTCCGGCCGCACGGAACTCGGCGAGGATGAAGCCGGCGAGCTCATGCTCCGTGGCGGGCCGGCTAGTCCCGGCGCGGCCGAGCGCTTCTCGGAAGGCCGCGGCCCGCACGCGGTCGACCACCTGCGCTGCCGCGAGATGGTCGGCTGCCTGGCCGGCATCCCAGCGGACCAGTAGGCCGATGAGCTCGCCTGATGAGACGACCTCGACCCCCTGGCCGCGCACCCATTCGACGAAGCCGGCATCGACGCGCGAGATGACGGGGTTCGCACCCTCCGCGGTGTATTCCATGGCCACTGCCCGGCAGCCGGCGATGGTGCGCCTGAGACCGTCTTGCAGTGCCGTAAGCCCGACGTAGAGCTGCGTCTGACATCCCACCGCTGCCAGCGAATGGCTATCGACCGTGGATCCCCACAGGATGGGCTCACCGTCGCGGGGTATCCAGAGCACCGCCCGCCGAGTAAGCATGCCGCGGACGCCGGAGAGGTCGATGAGCAGCGGATTGCTGCCGCGGAAATCCGCGACGAGCCAGCCGTCGAGGCCCTGTCGAGCGAGCTCCTGCTGAAACGGCGCTACATGCATTGCTGAAACAGCCTTACCATGTCCTCGTAGTTCGTTGCTCGAGGGTTCAGCGGGATGTTGCCGCTCTTCATGGCGTCGGCCGCCAGCGCGGGGATGCCTTCCCGGGTGACTCCGACGGCCGACAGCGTGGGGGGGATGCCAACCCGCTCCGAAAGGCGGCGCACCAGCGTCACGGCGGCGGAGGCGTCCGCTGCATCGTTGCCCGTGGGATGGCGGCCGAGCCGTACCGCGATATCCGCGAACTTGCTTGGCGCCGCGGAGGCGTTGTAGTCCATCACCACCGGCAGGATGATGGCGTTGGCTACGCCATGCGGCACGTTGAAGTGGCCGCCAACTGGGTGGGACATGGCGTGGACGTTGCCAAGGCGCGCCTGCGAGAACGCCGTACCGGCCATCCAGCAGGCCATGAGCATCCCGTCGCGCGCTTCCAGGTCCTGACCTTGTTCGACGGCTCGCGCCAAGTAGCGCTGCACGAGCGCGATCGCGCCCAGGCTGAGCGCCTCGGTAAGCGGGTACGCCAGTGCAGAGACGTAGGACTCGATGGCGTGAGTCAGCGTATCCATCCCCACCGCGGCAGTCAAAGCCGGCGGCATGCTGAGCGTCAGTTCGGGATCCATCACGGCGGCGCGCATGGCGACGTTGCCGGACCCGCAGGAGAACTTGAACTTGCGCGCGCGATCGGTGATCACGCAGAAGATCGTGACCTCACTGGCAGTTCCGGCGGTGGTGGGCACGCCAATCACCGGCGCGGATGGTCGCGGGACGCGGTCGAGACCTTCGTAGTCGGTGATCTTGCCGCCGTTTGTCGCCAGGATGCCGATGGCCTTGGCGACATCCATCGCACTGCCGCCGCCCACGACGAGCACCGCGTCGGCCTCAGTCTGCTGGTAGGCGGCGAAAGCGCGATCGACGGTTTCTATGGACGGATTCGGCTCGATGTCGGAGAAGACGCTTCGGTGCGGCCCGGTCCGCTCCAGATGGCTGGTGACGCGTTCGAGCAGGCCGGCCTTGACCACCCCGGGGTCGCTGATGATCAAGAGGCGCTCTCGGGCATACGGCGCGATCACATCGCCGATCGCAGCGACCGCTCCTCGACCGTAGCGCACAGTCGTTGGTGAGCGGAATACATCGGTCTTGGGGCCGGACATGGCGGTGACCTCATTTCTGGTGCGGTAGTCTATAGCGTACGGGAAGGCGGATTGCAACTGCACACCGACGTCATCCTCCTCGGTCACGGCAGCCGGCGCAATTCGGCGACGGACGTGGGTCTGGCCGAAGTGGTCAGGCGCATGCAACGACGCGTCTCGCCCTCCATTCGCGTCCGCCTGGCCGGTTTCGAATTCACGCGCCCCAGCCTCGCGGAGGCGGTGGCAGAGTCGGCGCGCGACGGCGCTGATCGCGCCGTCGTCGTACCCTATTTCCTCTTTTCCGGTCGCGAGGTGCGGGTGAAGATCCCCGCCGAGCTGGAAGAGCTGCGCCACGAACATCCGAGTCTGGAGCTCCGCTATGCGGAGTGTTTAGGTCCCGATGCGCGCATGGCGGAAGTCGCCGCCGATCGGGTTCGTGAGACACTGGCCGGCGAAAGCTGGCGACGGGCGACCAACGACGTTGGCGCACTGGCTGGGTCGAACGGTGTCGCGAGTCGACTCGGCGTCGTCGTGGTCAGCCGGGGAAGCCGCTCCGCCGAGGCGGATGCTGGGTTGCGCCAGGTCACGTCCATGGTTGGCGCGCGCTTGGGTTCTTACGCGTCGACCCATGCGCAGGCAGAGATCGGCGAGCCGCGCTTGCCGAGCGCGGTGACGACGGCGCTTGGAATGGGAGCAACGGCGATCGTCGTGCAGCCGTACCTGATTTTCCCGGGCAGTGTGCTGCTGGACACGGTGAAACCGGCGCTGGAGACCGCGCAGGCAGAGCACCCTGGAGTGCCCATGGCCTTGACGCGTATCCTGGGCGTGGACGACCGGATGATCGACCTGGCGCTAGTACGCGCGGTGGAGGCGGGTCTGCCGTTGGAGGCGGTGACCGCACCCACGCCGTCGTAGCGGCCAAAGGCTGACTCCCGGTATGGGGCCACTACGGTTTGAGGTTTGGAGCTTGTAGTGGCGGCGGAGGTGCCGGGGCGGCGACTGCGCACCCGCAAGTGGGTACCCGCCGCCAGAGCACGGCACTGCGGTGCGGCGATCGGCTACAGGGGACAACACGTATCCAGAACAAGAACATTACCTTGACAATCGGCCCCGACCGCAGTCGCCGCCCCGGCACCTCCTAACCCGCGCTGCTTCCGTATCGAAGCCGCCCGGGGCTAAGCGCTCGTCCTGGCGGGCAAGAAGCGCTTCTCGATCTTGCATACGACCGTGTAGGCCGGATCGAAGACGTTGCCGATATCGTAGCGCACGCATTGGCCTAGCAGGATGGACGCGGCCATGAAGTCCAAACCGTAGTCCTCCTCGAGCCAGCGCAGCAGCTCAGTCGTGGCCTGTTGCAGCGCTTCATCCAGCGGTCGCGCATTGCCGACGGCCATGATGAACGTGTCGTCCTCCGCGCGTGGCCAGTGGATCGGCTGCTGCCTGCGATGAATCCAGGTCGTGAACTCCACGTCCATTGAGATCTCGATACCGGTACCGACGATCTCACCGTCGCCCTGCGTGGCGTGGCCGTCGCCCACGTGCAACAGCGCGCCCGCGACGAAGACAGGAAAGTAGATCGTCGCGCCTTTGCGAAAGGCGCGGTAGTCCATGTTGCCGCCGTGTGTCGACGAGGTGGCGGTGGAGATGGCCTGGCGGCGCGGCGGCGCCACTCCGAAACAGCCCAACATGGGATCGAGATCGAGCTTCAGCTTCCCGAGCGCTGTCTCCGGCTGCGCCAGCGTCGCCGTGCCCGCCTGGATGTCCACGTCCCAAACGCCCCGCACCGACTCCGGCGCTCGACCGAGCTTCACCGTTGCCTTGACGGCCTGCTGCGCGCCGTACCAGGGATCGATGATGTTGTTGGCCACGAGCGTACCGGTGTAACCCTGGGCGCGGTTCGGCCAGATGCGGTCGAAGCGGATCGCCAGCACATCGCCCGGCTCGGCGCCGTCCACATAGAACGGTCCGGTTTGCGGATTGCCGCCCTCGGCCACATTCTGACCGTTGGCGTCGGACCCTCCAGCGTCGACCGTGGTCGTCACCACCTGGTCGCCGCTGGCGATGTGCAACACCGGCTGGTGCGAGCCGATGGCCGTGTGATAGGTGCTGGGACTAAATCGATGGACTGCCAAAGCGCCTCCTTATCCCGCCGCCGAAGCCTTGCACGGATTGATCATCATTGTGTCCCTAGCCTAGCGCCGCCGCGGCGGAATGTCTACCGATTGCGCTCGTGGAGCGCCCGCTCCACGTCACGCCGCGCGTCGCGCTCGGCGATGGCCTCCCGCTTGTCGTATTGCTTCTTGCCGCGAGCCAGGCCGAGCTCGAGCTTGGCTCGCCCGTGCTTGAGATACAAGCGCAACGGCACCAGCGTCATTCCGGTGCGCTGCGCCTTGCCGCTCAGCTCGCTGATCTGGCGGCGGTGGAGGAGCAGCTTGCGATCCCGCGTCGGCTCGTGATTATAGATGCTGCCCTGCTCGTAGGGGGCGATGTGGACATTGAGGAGCCAGACCTCTCCGTTGCGCACGCGCGCATACCCCTCGCGCAGGTTGGCTTTACCGGTGCGCAGTGACTTGATTTCCGTGCCGGTTAGGGCAATGCCCGCTTCGAATGTCTCGTCGACAAAATAGTCGTGGTAGGCGCGACGGTTGACGGCGAGCGTCGCATCGTTATCGACGATGGCCTTGGCATCGGCGGGCATGATCGGTTACTCGTCTCCGGTGAGTGGAATGTGGCGCGTCCGTCGCCGCTCCGGCCGTTCCGCCTGCGGACGTCGTGGTCGCGCCGCCGGCTCAGCCGCGAGCGGACGACGGGATCTGGAGGCCGATTCCAGCGCTTCCAACAAGGAGAGCAGATCGGTCGGGCTCTCCACGCTCGGCCCTTCCCGAACGCGCCGAGCGCGGTCCGGCCAGCCCTGCGTTCGCACCGGCGCTGTTCGGCGAAAGAGCCGGCCTTGCAGCTCCAACCCGCTGGCGTCGAGACCGTAGAGGAGCACGCGCGGGCAGGAAGTCAATCTCTGGACGATCGCTTCCGGCGCGATGTCGCCGGAGATGGCGACAAGCGTCCCGTCGCGCGCGACGTGGGAGTACAAGGGGGCCTTACGCCCGATTGGCGTTGGCAGCGCGTCAATGCCGGTGGCGATGAGGTACTCGGTCACGAGCCGCCGCTCGACGAAGTCGTGCAGATCGCCCGTGTCTGACTCCACCGGATACCCGAGCACACGCTCCCTTGCTTCGGCAGCCGCCACCGCGTCGGCCGAATCGACCGCGTCGAGCTGTTGCAACAGCTCCAGCTCGACCTCCACCACTGCATCGGCGTCGGCAATGCGCACGTCGGTGACCTCGATCATCCCGCTCTCGATCAGCTCGGCCAAATTGAGCGGTCCGCGGGTCGGCACGTTATTGGGCTGGGTACTTTGCGGCATGATCTCACCTCGATGCATTCCGGTGTGGCCAGGTCCGCGCAGTTGTGGCGGCGCGCCGCGCCATCGCACAGCATACCAGGACGCGGTAGCGGGCCGGCTTCGGGGATGCACGGTCTATCATCGCTCACACGCCACTTCGCAGTAGCACGCCGGCCACCGACACCAGGGAGCCAAAGTCCGCGTCCGCTGGACACTGGTCGTAAGCCGTCACCTCGCCGCGGCAGCCGCCTAGGTAGCGGAGCGTCAGGTAGATCGGCGGCAGACCGCAGACGCGGCTCGCGTCGCCCTGCGCCACCTGGGGCGCCAGAAACTCGCCGGCGCTGCCGGCGCAGATGGCGGCGAGCAAGCTGGAGTCGAAATCGGCGATAGCTTCCTTGTCGGCGATGGTCAGTGGCCGGGGATCGCCAAAGGCCGGTCCGACGTGCGCGAAGTCGGCGGCGGCGACCACCAGGACACGCCGCCCGGCCGTCGCCATCTCCAGCGCTGCCAGAGCTTGTTGGAAGGGTACGAAACTACCGGCGTCCCATTCGCCATGGGTAAACGGAGAGAAGGAGCCGACGAGCAGTGGGACCAACGGGGTTTGCTGCCCGTCCAGTAGATGCTGAATCCAGGCGACTGCCAACTCGATGGCGTGCTCATCCCGATGATTGAGCTCCTGCTCGAATGCCGCGTCCTCACCAATCGCCGCCGCGATGGCGTCCACCGTCTGCAGGTCGGTCGGCAGTGCTCCGCGCGGCGTCGCGTAGCGCTGGCGGGTGGGCGTCACGCTCCCAGCCCGCCCATGGTGGTCGGTCCCAAAGATCACGATCGTGTCTGCTTCCCGCACCGCCTCGCCGGCGTGGCGCCACACGTCGGCGTACACCGGCGCGCCGCGCGCAAAGTCGATGTGCGGGCAGATGACGCCGCGGATCAGCGCTGAATCGTTGCCAGTGGGAGCGGACAGGTGGCTCTGACGCGGTTCGGCCAGCCATGCATCGAGCTGACCGGCGAGCGCAGCGGGGTCCGCAGGATAGACCCGACCGGCCATCGCCGGCGGTCGCTCCGGCGCCGAGCGATAGGCCGCGAGCGCCGAGGCATAGGCTTGCCGGTAGCGCGGCCCGTCCAGCACCAGAGCGTCGTCGAGCTGACGCAGGAGCCCCTCCAGCTCGCTGGGACGCAAGCGCAGGCCGGTGCGGAGCGCGAAGACCGAGCGAATAGCATTGAGGTCACGCGCTCCGTCGAAAAGGCTCAAGAGCACCGCGACCTGTTGTGGCAACGCCAGCGTACCGTCGGTCAGGCGCAGGGGATCGCGCAGCAGCAGCATCGGCTTGCCGGCATGTTGTATCCACTGGGGCTCGATTGCCCGCAGCCGCGGATGTTCAAAAACGTCTCGATCCGGCACTTCCGCTCGCATCAACGCGGACTCCTCTACCACGCTAGACTGGTCTCGACGTTGTGTGGTCGGCGTTACGCTGGCGCCCAACCGCTTGAGGAACATTTGGGCGCCGTCCATCGTTCATCTTGCTGGGCGACACTCGGGTGCGCCCTGTCACGGTGTATTGTAAGGGAGCAACTGGAATGCGTTGGGTCACGATCCTTGTCACCGCGGTCATCTCGGCGGCGGTGCTCGCCACCGGCGGAATCGCCGCCGGCCTCTGGGGCGCCGGAGGGTCCCCTGGGCCGCGATTGGCGCCGCCGATCGCTCAGGCACAGGCGGCGCCCACCGCGCCGGCCTCGGCGCTTCCGCCTGCCATAGTCGTCTCAGGACAGGGAACGTCCTCGGCGGCGCCAGATGTCGCCTATCTGTCGTTGGGAGTGCAGACGGTTGCTCCCACGGCCACGGCAGCAAGCGATGCCAACAGCACGGCGATGGCCGCCATCATCGCCGCGATCAAGGGGCAGAACGTGGCGGACAAGGATATTCAGACATCGGAGTTCTCCATTGATCCTGTCTATTCCCAACCGGGTAGCGGCGGCGGGCAGCCGACTGTCACTGGCTATCGGGTGACCAATACGGTGAGCGTGATGGTTGCGGACCCTGGCGCCACGTCCAAGGTGCTCGACGCCGCGGTCAAGGCGGGCGCCAACACGAGTGCCAGCATCCGCTTTGGTATCAAGGACACGACCGCGCTGCAGCAGCAGGCGCTGACGCAGGCAATGCAACAGGCCAGCGCTAAGGCGGATGCCATTGCCAAGGCCGCTGGCGTCAGGCTCGCCGGCATCTATAATGTGACGGAGTCGACCTCCGGTCCCCCGATCGTCCGTCAGGCGGCCGCGACGCTCGCCGCGAGCGCGGCTTCGGCGCCGGTACCGGTACAGCAGGGGCAGCTCACGGTGACCTCGGAGGTGCAGGTCGCCTTCAACTACACTCGCTAGCACGCGAGCGGGGCGGGAGGATCTCGGTGCAATCGGCAAAGCGGCCGTTCGACGTTGACGTAGCGATGCCCCTCATTGAGGAGGCAGTCCGCCCCTATCCTCCTGCCGCCCTGTTCGAGCTTGCCGAGGAGGGGCATCGCTCCGCGTTCGAACAGCTCGTAGCCTGCATCATCTCCATCCGCACGCGGGACGAGATGATGATCACCATCGCCCGGTCGCTGTTTGCTCAGGCCCCTACGCCGGCGGCCATCGCGGCTCTCCCGCTCGATGATCTGGACCTGCTGATTGGACAGTCGAGCTTCCACGCATCCAAAGCGCGACAGATTCAATCCATCGCCCGGCTCGTCGATCGGGACCATGGGGGGGTGTTGCCGTGCGATCGTGACCTTCTCCTGTCCTTCCCGGGCGTCGGCCCCAAATGCGCCAATCTGGTGCTCGGCATCGCGTGCAACCAGCCTCGGGTCGGCGTCGACGCCCACGTCCACCGGATCACGAACCGCTGGGGCTACGTCTCCACGCAGACGCCGGAAGCCACCATGGACGCCCTGGAAGCAACGCTGCCGCGGCGTTACTGGGTAGAGATCAACCGGCTCCTCGTACCCTTCGGCAAGCATGTCTGCATCGGAACCGTCCCTCGCTGCTCGACCTGCCCGGTGCTCGACATGTGCCAGCAGCGAGGGGTTGGGGTTCGCCGATGAGCGGCCCATCCAGTAGGCCGGAGTGGCCTTGCCGGCTACCGCGGCGGTCCGCTGGGGCCGGCGGCGGCCGCGTCCAGATAGGCGTAGTTGTGGCTACGTGGATTGAACACGTAGAGGCGCGGCCCTGTTTGCGGCTGCACGACCAGGAAACTGGAGAATTGCGGCTGGAGGCCGAAGCTCGCCGCGCGCTGGTCGGGCCCCGACCACAGCGGGGTCGGCACAAAGTTCTCCACCCAGAATGACTGGAAGGCCGGCGCGCCCGGCTGTGGCGCTGCCGGCGCGCTGCTCGGCGGTGGGACGCCCGACACGGAGAGGCGATAGGTGATGGGGATACCCTGGGCATAGTTGAACACCTGCACCGTGAGTGTCTCGCCGGGCGCGCGGTTGAGCGCGACTCCGATCGTGGCGGCGGTGACGTCCTGCCCGGCGGGCTGGACCGTGCTGGTGATCGTGTTGCCGGAGCTGTCCAGTATGTTGAGTCCGACTGCCTGGCTCAGCCGGATGTCGGCCGGGCCGTAGGTCAACGACACGGCGGTCGGCGGGCTTGAGCCGGCTGTCGGAAATGTATAGTAGGCGAACGTTCCGGAGCTATTGACGGGGAGCGACCCGCCGAGCGTACCGTTGAGCGGGATCGCCTGCTCCATACTTCTCGCCTGCCGCGGCGGCCCATTGGGCGCGCCGCCCGGCACCCCGCCCGCGGTGATGGTGTAGCTCACCGGGGAGTCGCTGTAATTGAAGACCTGGATCACGACGGTCCCCGACGGATTTTGCGGCAGCGTATATTGGAGGACGCCGGATGTCGGCGTCCTCCCACCATGGGCGATGTTGGTGCCGTTGAGGTAGACCTGGAAGCCGGCCCGTCCGCTATCGCTGGTGGCGCTGGGCGTGAATGTGGCGCTGACCGTCGGCGCTGAGACCGGCTGGGGGACCATAAAGATGTAGGTGTCGGTGGCGCCCGCGCTGTTGCCGACCAATTGGTGATCGGCCAGGGAATCGATCGCCATCGGGGCAGCAGCGGCCGCGGGCTGAACACCGACGAGGAGCATGGTGACCCCTAGCAGCACGTACAGCGGGAACCGGGCCAATATGCCGCGCATCGCTCACCTCCCGTTCATGACAAACCTAGTCCGCCGTTGTTGTGAGCACAAGTATAGAAAACCAGCCGCTCGTTCATTGTCTCCCCGTCGTACTGGCTGGCTCGATTGCCCGCCGCCACATGTCGACGCGCTGGCTCCGCGCATGGTCTACTGGGACCGATGAACGTGCAGCAACGGGCTCGCAGCATCGGCCTGACCGGCAATATTGCCTGCGGCAAGAGCAGTGTTGCGAGCCGCCTCGCCTCACATGGGGCGGTTGTGATCGACGCCGATGTCGTTGCCCGTGAGCTGATGCTGCCGCGGTTGCCGGCTTGGCTCGATGTTGTGGCCGCGTTCGGAGCCGATATCACCGGGCCGGGGGAGGCGATTGACCGAGCCAAGCTGCGCAGCGTCGTCTTTTCCGACGCCGCGGCCCTCAAGCGGCTGAATCAGGCGGTGCATCCGCACGTTCACACCGAGCTGGTGCGCCGCCTCGATCGACTCGAACCGGATCAGGTCGCCGTTATCGAGGCGGTGGCCATCGTCGAGGCTGGGACGTACCGAGACCTGGACGCCTTGTGGCTCGTGGTCAGTCCACCGGAGCTGCAGATTCAACGGCTCGTGCAATCGCGCGGACTGAGCCGCGAGGACGCCGCCTGGCGCGTGGCCGGCCAGCCGTCGGTAGACGACAAGCTGGCGCTTGCTGACGTGGTCATCCGCAACGACGGAAGCCTGGACGCGCTCAATGATGCGACGGATCGGGCCTGGTGGACCGCTCTCGCCACGTGGCAGCTGCCGATCCGTGGCGACGGGACGTGACTGAGCCGACGAGTAGCCACAGTCCGGCACACTTCCAATAGGCACGGCCTGCATTGAGCGTGGAGTTGAGAGGAACGGTTGTGGACATACCTTGCGTCTTTGTCACCAGGCGGATCGCTAGCGAAGCGATCGCGCTGCTGGCGGCGCGGTGTAGGGTGGATCGGTGGGACGCCAGCGACCCGGTCGCACGCGACGTGTTGCTGGACCGCGTGGGCGAGGCCGACGGGCTGCTAGCCCTCTTGACCGAGCGCGTCGACGCCGAGCTGCTCCAGCTCGCGCCTCGGCTGAAGGTGGTGGCGAATATGGCGGTGGGCTACGACAACGTCGACGTGCCCGCCGCCCGCGCGCGAGGCATCGTCGTGACCAACACCCCCGGCGTGCTGACCGAAACGAGCGCGGAGTTCGCTTTCACGCTCATCCTGGCGGCAATGCGCCGGCTCAAGGAGGCGATGCGCTGGGTGGAGCGCGGACGCTGGACGACTTGGGATCCGCTGCTGCTGATGGGCCGCGATCTGGAGGGTGCGACCCTGGGCCTGGTGGGCTTCGGCCGTATCGCCTCGGCCGTCGCCCGACGGGCCCACGGTATCGGCATGCGCCTGCTCTATCAGTCTCGGAGCGCTCATGCAGAAGACGAAGCCAGGTATGGAATGCGTCGAACCGGTCTGGACGAGCTGCTCGCCGAAAGCGATGTCGTGTCGCTGCATGTACCTTTGACCGAACAGACGCGGCATCTCATCGCCGCTCGTGAGCTGGCGCTGATGAAGCCCACAGCCTACCTGGTCAACACGGCGCGCGGCGGCGTTCTGGATCAGCAGGCGCTCTACCAGGCGCTGACGAGCGCGACGATCGCCGGAGCCGCCCTCGACGTCACCGACCCGGAGCCGCTCGCGGCCGATCATCCGCTCGTCCAGCTCGACAACTGTCTGGTGGTCCCGCACATCGCCAGCGCCAGCGTGGCCACCCGAACCCGCATGGCGACACTTGCCGCTGAAAACATCCTGGCCGTCCTCGCCGGTGAGGCGCCGCTCACGCCGGTGCCGGGCTGAGGCACATGAAGACGGTAGACGCGGGGACGCGACTGGTCTGACAACGCCCCTCCCCAACCCCTCCCCAGCAAGCTGGAGAGGGGCTTTTCAGCCGCGCGGGCAGCGGCACGCCGCCATGGGGTCTGCTGTGAAGGCACGAGCTAGCGACGGCGCCCCGGCCGCCTCGGCTATTTCCTACGTTCAGACCAGTCGCTGCCCCGCA
>CALBSQ010000358.1 GCA_937967325.1 uncultured Chloroflexota bacterium | reverse complement strand
ACGGCCCCCGGCTCCTCACGCTCACCGGCCCGGGCGGCAGCGGGAAGACGCGGCTCGCCCTCCAGGTCGCTCGCGCGGTCCTCGACGTCTTCCCAGATGGTGTCTGGTTCATCCCGCTGGACACAATAACCGATCCGACGCTGGTCATCCCAGCCATTGCCCGGACACTCCGGGTCGGGGGAGCTTCCGGTCAGGACCTGCCGGAGCGACTGCAAGCGCACCTGGGCAGGCGCCGGCTGCTGCTGGTGCTCGACAACTGCGAGCAGGTGTTAGGGTTCGCTCCGGACTTGGCGGCACTGCTCACGGCCGCGCCGGGGCTGAAGTGCCTGGCCACCAGCCGGGCGGCGCTCCGCCTCAGCGGCGAGCACGAGCGACCCGTTTCGCCCTTTCCGGCACCCGACCGGACCGCCGCTGCCGCCGAGCTGGCGGAGAACGACGCCGTGCGACTGTTTACGACACGAGCGAGCGCGGCCAACCGGCGTTTCTCGCTGACGCCGAGTAACGCGGCGGGAGTCGCCGAGGTCTGCGCCCGGCTTGACGGGCTGCCGCTGGCCATCGAGCTCGCCGCCGGCCGGAGCAAGCAGCTCACGCCGGAAGCGATGCTTCGCCAGCTCAACACACGCCTGGATCTGGCGATTGACGGCCCGAACGATGCACCGGCGCGCCAGAGGACGTTGCGGGCGGCCATCGCATGGAGCTACCACCTGCTCGCCATCGAGTAGCGCATGCTCTTCCGGCGACTCGGCGTCTTCGTCGGAGGGGGGACCGAGGACGCCGCCGCGGCGATTTGCCGCGACGTGGACGGCCGCTCGGTCGACGTGGATCGCGGCCTGCGCGTCCTGCACGAGAGCAGCTTGGTGGGTACGAGCGACTCGACCGGCGCGGCGCGCGTGACGATGCTGGAGACGATCCGCGAGTACGCGCTGGAGCGGCTCCGATCTGCCGGCAAGGTCGAAACGGTTCGTCGAGCGCACGCGCTGCACTATTGCGCCCTGGTTGAGCAGGCCGAGCATGGCCTGGCCGGCCCGACCGAGCCCGCATGGTTCGCCCGCTGCGAGGTCGAGCACGACAACCTCCGCGCCGCGCTCGACTGGGCGCTGGATTGCCGCGAGACCGGAACGGCGCTGCGGCTCGGAGCCGCTCTCTGGCCGTTCTGGTACACCTACGGCTACGTCGCCGAGGGCCGGCGCTGGCTGGCCGCGGCGCTTCGGTTGCCGGGTGACGATGGCGGCACGGCCGCGCTTCGCGCCGGGGCATTGGTGGGCGCCGGGCGCCTGGCTTCGACGCACGCCGACTATGCCGGCGCCGCCAGGTGCTACGACGAGAGCCTGGCGCTGGCGCGGGCGTGTCGCGACACCCGCGCCACGGCGGCGGCCCTGGCCTGGAAAGGAAAACTCCTGGCGAGAGAGGCGAGCCAGGAAGCGGCGGCGGCGCAGCTCGTCCAAGAAAGCCTGACGCTCGCTCGCGAGCTGGACGATAGGGCCGGCATTGTCCGTCTGCTTCAGTTGCTGGGGCGGCTGGATGAGGGCCTGGTCTTCGCCCGCGAGCTCGCGGACACGGTCAGCATCGCCTCCCTGCTCTGCGACCTTGGCGACCGGGCGCGCGGTCGCGGCGACGACACCGTGGCCGCGGGACGGTATGAGGAGAGCCTCGCTCTGTTCCGCGAGCTCCACCACCAGCAGGGCGTCGCCTCGACCCTGCACAACCTGGGATACATCGCCTTGCACCGCGGCAACCCCGAGCTCGCAGAGGAGCGCTTCCAAGAGGGCCTGACGACCTTCCGCGACATGGGCCACACCTGGAGTATTGGCGACTGCCTGATCGGTCTGGCCGGCGTGGCCGTGGCACAAAACGGGTTCGCCGAAGCTGCGTGTCTCCTGGGCAAGGCCGAGGCGCTGCAACGCCCCCTGGGCGGCCACCGGTCTATAGCCAACCAGACGGAGTTTGAGCGGATCGTCCATGCCGCGCGCGAACACCTGGGCGCCACCGACTTCGCAGTCGCGCTGAGCGCGGGGCAGACAACAGCGACGGAGGAAGCTACTGGCGCACGGGACCCCCTGCCCAATGAGTCAAATTGATCTGGCGGGGCAGGACTCGAAGGAGGATCATTGATGAGCGAGCAGGCGTCCTTTTCCACGCTGCTGGATCACTATATGGCGAGGCGCGGGGTGGGCCTCGAGCAGCTCTACAAAGCGTCCGGGGTAGCGAAGGCGACGATCGAGCACTGGCGTCTCGGGGACGTGCGCTATCCCAACACTCCCGTGAACGTGCTGAACGTGGCCAAGGCGCTACGCTTGCCCCGCGTGAGCGTGAGCCGCCTCTTGCGTGCCGGGCGCCTGCCCACGCTGGAACAGCTCGCGTCCACGAACCGCGAGGACGACCTGCGCAGCCTGCTGGGCCACTGGCAGGCTGCCCCGCCCACGAACCTACCGTCCCCGCTCACCAGCTTCGTCGGGCGCGCCAACGAGATCCTGGACCTGGGCGAGCTGCTGGCTTGGGACGACATCCGCCTGCTCACGCTCACCGGCCCCGGCGGCAGCGGCAAGACCCGGCTGGCGCTGGAGGTCTCCCGCACCGTCCTCGATGTCCTCCCCGATGGCGTCTGGTTCGTCCCCCTGACGGCTTTGCGTGACCCAGCGTTGGTCCTGCCCGCTGTGGCCCGCACGCTCGGGCTGGCAGACGTGGCGGGCGATTCTCCACTGGAGCGGCTGCAGGGTTACCTGCGCGATCGCCGTCTACTCCTGGTCACGGACAATTTCGAACACGTGCTCGGCGCCGGGCCGGAGCTGGCCGCGCTGCTCACCGCCGCGCCCCAGGTGCAGGCGCTCGTCACCAGCCGGGCGGCACTGCACGTTGGCGGGGAGCACGAGCACGAGGTCCTATCCTTCCCGGCGCCGGCGCCGGACGCCTCCGTCGGCGCGCTGCGCCGCAACGCGGCGGCGATGCTGTTCGCCGCGCGCGCACGCGCCGTCCAGCCGCGCTTCGCGCTGACGCCCGAGAACGCGGGCGCCGTGGCCGAGATCTGCGCCCGGCTGGACGGGCTGCCGCTGGCCATCGAGCTGGCAGCAGCACGCAGCAAGCACTTCACGCCGTCGGCGCTGCTGGAGCGCTTCCCCAGCCGCCTGGCCATGAGCGGCGACGGGCCCAGAGATGCCGAGCCGCGACACCAGACGCTGCAGGCGACCATCGACTGGAGCTTCCGACTCCTCCAGCCAGAGGAACAGACACTGTTCGCGCGGCTTGCCGTCTTCACCGGCGGCGGCACATTGGACGCGATGGGGGCGGTCTGCACCAGCGTTGAGGGGAAGGAGGTCGACGCGCAGCGTACCTTCGCAGCGCTCTGCGCGCACAGTCTGGTGCGACAGATCGAGGACCCAGCACTCGGCGCTCGCTTCGAGATGCTGGAGACCATCCGCGAGTACGCGCTGGGCCGACTTGCTGAGAGCGGTGAAGAGCATGCGCTTCGCCGGGCGCACGCCACCTTCTACGTGGGCCTGGCCGAGTCGGCTCAGGAATACCTCACCAACACGGATCAGGGCGACTGGCTTGATCGGGTCGACCGCGACTACGAAAACTGTCTGGCAGCGTTGGAGTGGGCACTGGACAGCGGAAATAAGGAGACAGCGATTGCGTTTGCAGGAACGCTCTGGGTCTATTGGAACGATTACGGGTTATACCGCGAGGGCAGCCGGTGGATAGACGCTGCCCTTGCCGTTACCGAGAGCCTCCCGTCCGCGCTCAGCCTACCCCTGCTGATCGGAGGATCCGTGTTGGCCTTCGGCCACTGTGACCATCCCCGCGCTAGGTCGCTCGCCCAAACGAGCCTCGCGCTTGCGGTGGAGCTTCACGATCGCAGGTCCATCGCGCTCGTGCTGATGTTCGATGGTATGGCCCAACTGGTCGCGGGGGACCCTACCGCGGCGGTCGACTGTCTGCGGCGGAGCCTGGATCTCTGGCGGGCGCTCGGGAACGAGCGTGGCATCGCCCGCTGCTTGAGCGATCAGGCCTCCGTGCTGATAATGAACGGTCGCTTTGGTGAGGCGGAGCCGTATCTCCGCGAGGCTCACCAGTTGTACGAGCGACTCCACGATCCCATCGGGCTGGCGCGCAACGTCACCGATAGTGGCAGCGCCGCGCTGCTGTCCGGCGACATCGCCACTGCCATCCCTCTGTTGGAACAGGGACTGGCCATGAGCCAAACACCCCATCACACCATCAACCTCATGTACTGCCTCTGCTACCTGGGCGTGGCCTATCTTTTCGCTGGTGATCTCCAGCGGGCCGCCGCTCGGCTCACCGAGTCCATCCGCCTGCGCGAGCGAACAGGTGATACCCAGGGGCTTGTCTACTGCCTGCTCGGCCTGGCCGGCGTCGCCAACCGACGCCAGCAGCCGGCACGGGCCGCGCGATTGTTCGGCGCCGCTGTCGCTGTCATGGATGCGATTGGCGTCGTCATGGTCCCTGCTGTCAAGGTGCTCTACGACCGCGAAGCGAGCGACGTGCGCGCCAAGCTCGGTGACGCGGCGTTCGACGAGGAGTTGGCGGCTGGCCGTGCAATGGCAACCGCGGACGCCGTGACCTATGCGTTGGGGCATTCCGGCGGGTGAGGGTGCGTCGGCTCCTACGCGCGGCCTGTACGATGGCGACCGGTTCGCCGAGGCGACGCACAGGTAATTCCTGTCCATTCAGGCTAATGTCCGGGCGGTGAACTCGTTCGACCGCCTGCAGCAACCGGGACATCTGTCCCGCACCGCCTCGACGCCTCCGTCGGTCTGCGCGAGAGACAGATGGTCGGTACATTAGGGCGTGTATCGGTAGGCGACCGCGGCCTTGTTATCTGGGGAGACACAATCGAATCCGGAAGCGATCATGGCTTGCCCGTTACTGAGCATTGCGGTGACAGCGCCACATTGCGGCGACTGGCCTATGCTGATGGGCGACAGCCACGCGCCGCTTGCCGGCACATAGACCTCACTCGTGCTGGGCGTATCCCCCCCGGCGGCAAGAATCGAGCCGTCCTCGAGCGGGAGGAGACCTTGCCCAAGTCCGAGCGTCCTTGTGTTCGCCATGCTGCCGGTCAGAGTCCACGTACCCGTCGCCGGGTTGTACAACTCCGCGGTCGCCGTGGGACCGCTGGCCGTGTTTCCACCGGCCGCAAGCACCATCCCGTTGGGCAGGAGGACGGCGCTGAAGTTGTTTCTGGCGACATTCAGGCTGCCAGTCACCGCCCAGCTCCCGGTGCTGGGGTCAAATAACTCGCACTCGGACGTGAACCCATTGTTGACTGGCGCACCACCCGCGACCAATACTTTCCCCGATGGAAGTAAGACGGCGACGTGATCAGCACGCGTCACCAACATATTCCCTTCGACGGACCAGATTCCGGGAGCGGGGTCGTACAGCTCGCTGCTCGCCAGCATATTGCCATCCCAGCCGCCGGCTACCAGCACTTTGCCGTTGGGCAACAGCGTTGCCGTGTGCCTGGTACGGACATCGTTCATGCTGCCGGTCTGGGTCCAACTCTTGGCGGACGGGTCATAGAGCTCAGCCGAGGAGAGAACCGGTCCAGCGTAGCCGCCCGAGACCAACACCTTGCCGTTTTGGAGGAGTGTGGCTGAGTGCTCGCCACGGCCGTATTTGAGACTCGCAATGGCCGTCCACAGTCCGGTTGATGGCGAGTACAGCTCGCTCTCGGCGGTATATGACCCTGGCGCAAATCCACCCTCGACCAGAACCGTGCCGTCGCCTAGCGTCGTCGCACGGGAGCTATAGCGAGCGAGCAACATAGCCCCCGTGGCGGCCCACTGGCTCGGGCTGACGAACGTATACTGGTCGGCCGACGATGTCGCCGACGTGCCGGCGGGCGTTGTAACCGTAACAGCCACAGTGCCGGCTTGTTCGGCGGGCGCCACCGCGTTGATGGAGTTTGCCGAGTTCACGGTAACCGACGTTGCGGGGGTCATTCCGAAGTTGACGGAGATTGCCCCGGCCAGAGCGGTACCGCTAATGCCGACCCCTGTACCGCCGGCGAGCGGGCCATTGCTCGGGCTAATGCCCGTCACCACGGGCCGCGGCGCTCCGTTGTCAACGTAAATGTACCCCTTCACCAGACTCGAATCTGTGCTGACCGCGTAGTCAACGTACTCGGTTGTTGACGGCGTGGTGTGGGCAACTGTCAGTGAATATTCCTTGTACTGAACTGGGACTTTTGGGGGGTAGAGTGCCGGGTCGGCATTCGAGTACGAAACCATGAAGCTGCTTCCACTCACCGCGACAACGTAGCCCACGTGACCGAGCTTTCCCTCACCGAACACGGCGATGGCGCCGACGCGAGGTGTGCTTCCTCTCGATATCCGCTTGTCCGCCTTTGCAGCTTGCTTTGCTCCATTCCACCAGTCCTGAGCATTCCCCCAATCCGGCAGCGACACCTGACTATGCTCGAATACCTGTTGCCAGGCCCACCACGTGCAATTGCCCCACGAGCGGTCACCTGAAGGCGGGGGCGGAGTGGTTGTGGTGTGCTCGAATAACGGATACGGATTGGGACTCAGGTCCGCGCAAGGTTCACTGTACGCCTTGCACGGTCTCGACGGTTTGGCTGCGGGCGACAGTGACGGCGACTGCGCATCCACGCTGGACAGAGGAAACAACGTTGCTCCCATTAGCACCAATACGGCGGCGATTCTCATGACGCGGCGCATGCAGGCTCCTCCCCTTTTCTCGCCGCCGACCTGGGTATGGCGTGGCGTGCAGCACGCGCCGCGCGCATAGCGCATCCAGCGCACACGTCGGCGTTGCCTACCTGGCAGCGTGTGGACAGCCTACCGCTGGCGCCGCTCACCGTCTACGGTGCAGATCGGACCAAATCGTTTCATTTCGTTTCAGCCCGCGATTTCGTCGCCGCTGCCGAAGGCAACTGGTCGCGGGTGGGAGACGCACGAACTTTCGTGACGAGTTCGGTCCACCAGTAAGCGCTTCAAGTCAGGCGCCGACACCCCACCGCAGAGGCAGGCGGCTTTGGACCCGAACGACTGGCTAAAGCATCTGGAACGATGAATCCCGCTTGCTACTCAGGCGACGGTGACGTGTATCTCCTCGACCGGCATCTAGACCTGGTACGTACCGCAACCGATCTCGGTCAACAGCGGTTCCTTGCGACAGAGACCAGCCGCCTGCTGGGCAACGTAGACGACAGCGGCGTGCCTGTGAATTGGGTATGGCATTCTCGTCAGGCCCGACGCGTTCGGTCAGGCCCGCCACCGGCTACGCCGAGCCCAGAATGTCCAAGAACTCCCTTGCCGTGACGATTCGCAGGTTCCCCAAACCAGGATGGTCTTTGAGCACGAGCAGGTCCTTGTCGCCAGTCACGAGGTAATCAGCCTGCCCATTCCCTGTCCCGGCGGGCGGCCTCCACCTCTGCCGTCACGTCGGCCAGAACCGCATTGGGGTCCTTATCGGCGTTGCGCTCCCGAACGCGATCAACCGTGGCCCATGCCCGCTCGGAGCGCATGGCGCTGTACTGCTCCGGTGTGATCACCACGGCGTACGGCTGCCCTTCCCTCTCGACAATAACCTCCTCCTTGGTCGCGTGTACCGAGCTGATGAGATCGCTAAAGTTCGCGCCGGCTTCCTCTGCCGACTCCACGCGTGCCATCGTGCGTCTCCGTTCCTACCTGTGGCTTTGACGACCATATCGGGCGAATTCTACGCGACTTGCGACAAGCATGCGCGCAGAATTCGCGCAGAGTAACACCCCGGCGAGCGGCGCGGCGCGCGCCGGCGAAAAGAA
Organism: uncultured Chloroflexota bacterium; assembly: GCA_937967325.1. Classification (GTDB taxonomy): domain Bacteria; phylum Chloroflexota; class UBA4733; order UBA4733; family UBA4733; genus UBA4733. The sequence goes on along the minus strand of CALBSQ010000358.1, from coordinate 33,121 downwards.
ACGCGCGGCTACAGCTCTCGCCGCTCGAAGCTGTAGACGCACAGCGCCAGCATGGCTGCCAGCCACAACGCGACCCAGACGATGAAGGCCGATGTGGGAGGCGCCGCGACGGCAAAGACCGAGTTGGCTGCCGCGGCGCCCTTGGGGCCGCTCGTCAGCATGGCCAGGATCGCGGCCGGCTCCAGGTTGTAGATGGCTCCCCTCCAGAGCGCGTCGGAGGGCAGGATCAGGCTGCTCACGGTGCCGATGTGCGTCATAGCAGGCTTGCCGAGCGCGCTCCCGACGGCCCCGAGGATGCCCAGGATCCAGGTCAAGCCGTACAGCGCCGCCACGGTGATGCCAACCGTCATGGCGGCCATCCGCGTGCTGCCCAGCAGCCCAGCGGTCAAGACGACGACCGCTTCTCCGCAGAGGTAGGCGACCGTTCTGGCCGCGTGCGGCGGCGCGTAGCCGGTCGTGAGCTGCACGATGGCGAGCTCCAATCCGCAGGCCACGACGGTGTAGAGGACCAGCATTCCCGCCAGCCCCAGCCACTTGCCGAGGACAAAATCGCTGCGCCGGATCGGCCTGGGCAGCATCGCCTGCGCCACGCCGGACTCGACGTCGCCGGAGATGATCGGCGCGGCCAGGAAGACCGCGCCGAGCGCGATCACGAAGCTGAACATGTACATGACGAGGATGAGCAGCACCGAGACGCCCGCGTACAGCTCGGCGGTCGAGCAGTTCGAGCAGGCGAACGACGGGGCCTTCCAGAAGAACCAGGCCGTCGCGCCGAGGACGACGGCGGTCAAGATGAAGACCGTGACGACCAGGCGGCGACGCGCAACCTCACGCAGGGTCAGTCGGGCGATGGTCCACAGGGGCATCGGCGGGCCTCTCTAGGAGCTGCAAGAAGCGATCCTCCAGCGTTTGATGGCGCGGCTCGACGGCGTAGACTCGCCCACCCAGTCGCACGATAGCGTCGACGAGGTCCGGCACTGCCTCGGCGTCGATGCCGCGGATGGTCAACCAGCCGGCTTCCGTCGCCAGGTCGCCGTAGTGACGAAGCCCGGCGATGGCCGGCGCGTCCAATCCGGTGACGCGCAGGCGGACGCTGCTGGCGGCTCCGAGCACGTCGTCCATGGTCCCCATCGCCACGACGTGCCCCTCATTCACAATGGCAACGCGGTCGCAGACCTGCTCGACCTCGGACAACAGGTGCGAGTTGAGGAACACCGTGGTTCCGCGAGCCTTGAGCGCCCGGATGATCTCGCGCACGTCGTGGCGACCCACGGGATCGAGCGCCGAGGTCGGCTCATCCAGCAGCACCAGCTCCGGCTTGCCCAGCAACGACGCCCCCAGCCCGAGGCGCTGCTGCATGCCCTTGGAAAATGTTCCTACCCGGTCGTCACCTCGCGCCGCCAGTCCAACCGTCGCTAACGCTGAGACCACCTCATCCATCCGAACAGCGCGTGGAAGCCCGGCCAGCTCCGCGTGCAAGGCCAGCGCCTCGCGCGCCGTGAGCCAGTCCTGATAGCGGAACAGCTCCGGCAGGTAGCCGATCCGCCGCCTCGTCTCGCGGTCTCCGATCGGCGCGCCCAGAACCCAGGCTTCCCCCGACGTCGGCCTGGCCAGCCCGACGAGCAGCTTCACCGCCGTCGTCTTCCCCGCGCCGTTCGGCCCCAGGAATCCGAAGACCTCCCCGCGCGGCACCGTCATGCTCAAGCCGGCCAGCGCCGTAATTGCCCCGTAGCGCTTGCCCAGATCGACGGTATGCACTGCGGCGGAGGCCGCGACCTCCAGGGTCGCGGCCTCCGCTTCACGTTCCAGGGCTACTGCCATTGAGTCAACCTCACCCCCGGCCCCTCCCCTACGAAGGGAGGGGAGCTTCCACGATAGGTCTGGCGCCCTTCCTGGCAGCACCAATGGTGGCTGCCTTGAGAGCGACGATCCACCCCGTCCAAGCTCCCCTCCCTTCGTAGGGGAGGGGCCGGGGGTGAGGTCCCTAGTGCAGCGAGTTCGCCGCCGCGAGCAACTGCTGCTCCGTAAACGTCCCCGCCACGCCGTAGATCACGCCATTCTGCTCCCAGATGATACCGCCGCCGATCCCGGTGGAGTCGGCCAGGGACAGACCGGAGACACCGTGTACCTGGATCGGGTGCGCCGCCGCCATGTTCACCGGCACGGGAATCGGCATGGTCGAGGTGGGATCACCAATCGACTTGATGGCCGAGACCAGTTGGGGGGAGATGCCCGGCTGGCTCAGCAGGTAGGTCTCCAAGTCCGTCACCGTCACGCCGGTGGATGTGACCACCGGCGCCTTCATCTGCCCGATGATCAGCACCGGCCCGGCCGGCTGACCGGACGCGCTGCTGGTACCGGCGCCGCCGGGGTGGCGCAGCTCGCCGGCCGCCCCGGCGGAAGTCTGACCGGCGCCGGCGACTTCCTTCGCCTGGCCAGCGCTGCCGCCGTTCAGCCCGAGCAACGAGGAGCCGGCGCCATACACGGTGACCACCGCCGGATTGGTCGACAGGTGCAGCGTGCTGCCGTCGATGTTGGCCGGCATGGCCGGCAAGGTCTGGCTCTTCGCAGCCGCCGCCGCCTTGGCCTTGGCGGCGCTGAAGGTGAAGGAAGCCGACGACCCTGGCAGCACTTCGTAGCTGGCGGCGCCCGGAAGTCCTGCCGGGAGCGAGCCCGCTTGCAACACTGGTATGCCCGCCGCCGCGGACGCCGCGTTCAGGTCAGCGACGTGCTGCGCCGTGGGCGTCGGCCCCATCGTCATCGTGCCATAGTCCGCTAGATCGGGCAGCGAGCGGAGATCGCCCGGATTGATCGGCACCACGGCGATCTGTTGCGGCTCGAAGATCGTGAGGGCTTTGCCCGCCAGCGCGCCTGCCGGCGTGAACACCAGCGCGCCGGCAACGGCCGCTGCCGCCGCCACGCCGCCGAGTGGGCGGATCAACTGTCGCCTCTGGAGCTTGACCATATCGATAACCCTTTCGTACCAGACCGCCGGACGAGTCTCCGGACCTGTGTCGATGCGATAGCGCAGGCGTAGCAGCGCCACGGCGAGGTCGGGATTGACTGCGGGCACGGCGAGCAACTGCCCAGCGGCAGCGGCGTCGTCCGCCATGGCAGCCAGCCGCGACTGACACTGCCTGCAAGAAACGAGGTGACGCCGAGCTGCCATCGACGTGGCCTCAGGCTCGTCGTGCAATCGACGCAGCACGCCCTCAGCGATGTGGCTCAACGGTCATCTCCTTTCGCAAGGCAAGCTCGGCACGCCGCAGCACGGTGCCAACCTGATCGGCGGGGATCCCCAGCGCGGACGAGACGTCGGCGTAGCTCAGGCCGCTGTAGCGCAGCGCCAGCACGGCAGCTTGCCGCTCCTGGAGTCGTCCCAGCGCCTCGCGGACCTCCCGGCAGCGCTCGGCTCGTTCCAGGGCCCGCTGCGGGTCGAGCGCCGCTTCGTCCGACTCCTGGAGCCGGGCGCCGGCCAGCGCTTCGGCCGTCTCTCGCCTGGCCCGTCGTCGCTTGCCGCGCACGATGTTGAGCGCGGTATGGGCTGCCGCCGCGTGCAGCCAGGCAGCAGCAAAGGGCGCATCGGCGTTGTGCTGGCGATGAAACGCATAGAACACTTCCTGTGCCGCGTCTTCAGCCTCGTGGGCATCCGCGAGCACTCGCTGTGCAATCGCCACAACCCGAGCGTATTCAGCCGCGAAGAGACGCTCAAACGCGGTGGTCGCGTCCTGTCTTCGCACGCTTGCCCATCGATTCGCTGCCACTGCCATAGGCTTCCCGTCCCCGCGTCGACGCTCCCGACTTCACCCCTTTGAGCACCACCCGGCGAGGAAATGTGACAGGCGCCGGCAACAACGGTACCTAGCGAAGCTGTCCTATGGCGCGCCAGCGCAGCAAGTCGCGCGCGTCCAGGTACGGCACGATACGCTCCATGAAAGCGGCGAACAACGGCTCGGGTGACAGCTCCGAAGTGTCGATGCGCAGCTTGCGCCCGATCCAGGTCGCTCGAAATTCCGCTTCAAACGCCGCGTTGACGTCTTCCACATCCTCAGGCCGTACGACCGGATACGGGTGCGGAGCGTCCGCCATCCGCCGACGAATAACGTCCGGTGAGGCGGTCAACAGCAACAGGATGGTGTCCGCCGGCAGTTTGGCCTCGATCTTTCGCTGGTATGCCGGAAACGCGTGGCCAGGGTAGTAATACCTGCCCCCGTACACCGCCTCCTCGATGTGAAAGCCGCCCAGGAGCACGTCATCGTAGCTCTCGATCACACTGAGGTGATAGTACACCTGGAAGCGCTGGAAGCGCTCCTTGATGACGGGCGGCATCGCCAGCATGGCCTGCTGGTCCGGCTCCTTCAGGAAGTACTGATCCGGGATGGAGAAATGGTCGTCCAAGTGAGCGTGGATACCGTGTTGGCGCCCCCAAACGTCCAGCGCGTCGATGAGCGTGGTCTTTCCGGCATACTCCGTACCGATGACGATGAGTCGCATGTCGTTCCTTTCGGTGTGCTCGCCAAGCCGTGCGTCCAGATCATAGTCCGGTCGCGCGCGACTTGCCCAACTGCTTTGCGCCGGGCCGGTCGCCTGCCCCGATGTGACGCTGTTGGCGGATGCCGGGACGGACCCTCACCCCCGGCCCCTCTCCCGCTCGGCGGGAGAGGGGCCGGGGGTGAGGGTCGGCCACCAGCCGATCCCGCCGGTGACGTCATGGACAGTCAGACGACTGGGTATCAACCAAGTACGCAATCTCACTTGAAAACTCGAACCGCCGCACCTGCCACGGTCGGCCCGCTACAAGCTGCTGGAACCGCTGGTCGTACGTGCGAGCCATGCCTTTGGATCGACCGCCCAGGCTATGGTTGGGAAACGACACCACGAGACGCCGCGCTTGCACGCGGTCCAGCAGGCGCTGGCCGGCGGATGGATCCAACTGTTCCAGGCAGGGAATGCACTTCAAGAGCAGCCCTACATCCACCGGCTCGTTCGGCACGTCGTCGACTAGATTGGCGAGCCGGGCCGTCGCCTGGACGCCGGTGAGCGGCAGGACCCGGCCAAGAAACGCGAGGAGACCCTGGTGGATGTCGTAGGCGTAATAGCGGCAATCAGAGGTCAATGGCATCCACGGAATGGCGAGTGGGTTCAGGCCGCAAGCGAAATCGGCGACGCTGTGGATCGGTCCCAGGTCAGCCAGGAGCGTCTGGTAGAACTCGCCAAGGATGGGCAGGCGCTCGCGTGTGGAGACGTGGCGTTGCATGATGCGGATGCACGTGTCGCGAAAGGCGACCGGGTCGCCGCTTTCTGCGTTCGTCCGCAAGGTGTCGGCGGCACCATCGAAGTCCAGCCCGGCATCGAGATAGACCGCCGCGACCTGGTGCAGCTTGCGCTTTGTGGCTTTGACTGCCTCCCGGAACGTTCGGCGCCTAGCCAACTCTCCCGATCCAATATGGCGAATCAGCGTCTCGGCGACGCCCCAATATTTCCCGCTGGTCCGTACCTCCTCGACCAGAAGGTCGATGTCGCTCATCCGAGATCGGACGCCTGGGATCGCAGCAGCTCGGTGAGACGCGTCATGAAGCGGAGATTGTGTATGGTCGCCAGCCGCGCATAGAGACCATCTTCGATGCTGTGCAGATGGTGCAGATAGCCGGTCGAGTAGCGCTGGCAGCTCCAACAGTCGCAGTGCGGCGATATCGGGACGGCAGTCTTGACGTGCTTTTTGTCGTTGATGTAGAGGTACGAGAACCAGCCTGCGTCCGCGCCGGCATTCGGCGGCAAATGATCGGCCTGCCAAACGTACAGCCGGCCATGCCGCGCGTCACGGGTGGGAAGGGCGCTGTCGAACAGCTCGTAGCCGGCCTGCGCGCACTTGACGACGTTGAGTGGGCTGCCGACCCCCAAGGCGTGCATCGGCCACTCCGCGCCGACGACCTGCCTCGTATAGGCAAGCACATCGCCGAGCAGCTTGCCCTGTTCGTCCAGCGGCCAGCCGCCGTAGCCGTAGCCGTCGAAACCGAGCGCCAGCAGCTCTTGCGCGCAGCGCCGGCGCAGATCAAGATCGCCGCCGCCTTGCACGACCGCGAACAGTAGCGGGCGTTGCTCGCCCATCATCCGCTTCCCTCCCAGCACGCGCTCGAACTCGCGCTTGCCACGCCTGGCCCAAGCAACCGTCCGCTCGACGGCCTCGAGCTGCACTGGGGCCGGCGCGTCGACGTGCGTGCAGTCGTCCAGGCACACCACGACGTCGGCGCCGTAGCCGATCTGCAAGCGGACGCTCTTTTCCGGCGTCAGCACGAACTTGCGCTCGGCGCCATCGGGCTGGAAGATGATGCCGTCGTCGGACAGCCGGCCATTCTTCGCGTTCTGGCGGATCAGCGAATAGGCCTGAAAACCGCCGGAGTCGGTGAGGATAGGCCGCTGCCAGCCCGACATCCGGTGCAATCCTCCCAGCGCATGCACGGTCGAGGAGCCCGGCCGCTGCATCAAATGAAAGGTGTTCATCACCACGGCTTCAACGCCGCACTGTTCGAGGTCGCGGGCATCGACGCTCCGGACGACCGCGGTCGTCGCGTCCGGCAGAAATGCCGGCAGACGTACCGCGCCGCGACCCAGTTGCATGACGGGGCTACACCGATACAGCATGCCGAGTGTCCACCCGATCCGCTACCTTCCGCCTCTGCCCCGGCTTACATGGTGCCATATCGCTGCTGCAGGAAAGTCAGCCGGAGCCGGGCCGTTGGGGCGGCTCCCTGTGCTTCAAAGGTTTGCAGCAAGCTAGTGCTGGAGCAGGAGCGTGACGGAGCGCGGGCGTCCCGCCCGCCCAGTCGCCCCGGCATACCGCTCCGCCACCGTGTCGCTCGTATGCCCGCCATCGGTGATCACCAGGCGGGCGGGACGCCCGCGCTCCGTCACGCTCCTGCCCGCTCGTTGCAACGCTCCATATCGCCAACGGCTGCCACGGGTGGCCGACTCGACCTCCCCGTTCAAGCTACAATCGCGCCGGGCGAACTGGAGTAGGAGACGTCCGAAGTGACCACCGACACGGAACAAGTGGCGCGACGTGCCGAGCAATTGGGCGCGCAGGCAATCGAACTGGCGCAGGCGCTCGTTCGTACGAACACCGTCAACCGGCACAGCGGCGATGCCAAACCGGGCAACGAAGGCGACGGGCAGCGCCTCCTGTCGCCGCTCCTCCAGTCGTTGGGGTGCCGGCTAGACTGGTTCGACTGTCCCCAGGATATCTACGCTCGCATGGGCGTGCTCGGACCGCGCGACCGCGACTTCTCCGACCGGCCGAACCTGATCGCCGAGCTGGCTTTCGGCACCGGCGGGCCGACCATTGTGCTCCAAGGCCACATGGACACGGTCGGCATCGAAGGGATGTCGATGCCCGACCCGCTGTCCGGCGACGTACGCGAGGGTCGCCTGTGGGGACGCGGCAGCACGGACATGAAGGGCGGACTGGCAGCGGCCGTAACGGCGCTCCGGGCCTTGCACGATTTCCGGCATGAGTTGCAGGGGCGCGTCATCCTGGCCAGCGTGGTCGAGGAGGAATGCAACGGCAGTGGCGCCGGAGCACTTTCCTGGATCGAGCGGGCCTGCGCCGGCCGTCTCTTCGGCGGCGCCTTTCAACCCAGGGTAGGGACCGACGGGAAGCTCGCCGTTGCCGACGCGGCCATCTGTACCGACGGCACTGGTCCGGAGGTCCTCCGCGGCTACGGTGGCGTGCTCACCGTCGACGTTCAAGTAGAAGGGCGGCCCGGGCATCCCGCCCGGTCCAGGAGTGTCAGCGCCATCGACAAGGCGCTGGCGGTGAAGGAAGCGATTGATCGCTACAAGTCAGAGCGGGAACAGCTCGGCCCCGGCCGGAATGTCAATCTTGGCCTATTTCGCGGCGGCACGCATCCGTCCATGGTCGCCGCTTCCGCCTTGATGAGCCTCAACATGAGCTACCCATACGCTGACGCCGTCGCTGCCGAGGCGGCAGGCGCAGGCTTTGGTAATGCGCCCGGTCGCGCGCGCTTCGAGGCGCTGATCCGCGAGCGCGCCCAAGCCGACGAATGGCTGCGGGCGCACCCACCCCGTGTCGATTGGATCAAGGATCTCATTCCTTTTGAGCTGCCGGAAGCCCATCCGCTGGTACAGCAGGTCGCCGCCATGCACCGGCGCGTGCTCGGCCAGGAGCCGGTCATCGACGTGAATCCGGCCTGGAGCGATGCCTGCTACCTGGCCGGTCACGCCGGAACGCCGGCGCTCTGCTACGGCGCAGGCTCGCCCGACCAGGCCCACGGCGCGGCGGAGAGCGTGGAAACGTGGCGAATCGTCGACTGCGCCCGGGTTCTGGCCGCCTTTCTCTTCGAGCGATTGCGATCGTAGCCAAAACGATGGGCGCTTCCTCCGGCATTGGAACCATTCGAGCGCTAGGGCCAGCCGACGTGTCTGCCGGCCTCCGCCTCGGGGCGCAAGCGGGCTGGAACCAGACCGTCGCCGATTGGCAACGCATGCTCGACTTGCAGCCGGGTGGATGCTTCGGTCTGGAGGTGGCTGGTCAGGTCGTCGCCACGGTTACGACCATCGTCTATCCCGGCAAACTCGCCTGGGTCGGAATGATGCTGGTGGACCAGCAGTGGCGACGTCACGGCTTTGGCCGGCGGCTGCTGCAGCGCGCCCTGGACTGGCTGGCAGCAGGCGGAGTGAGCATGGTCATGCTCGATGCGACGCCGCTCGGCCGGAATCTCTACCTGCAGCTCGGGTTCCGCGACCTCTTTGATCTGGAACGCCGGCAAGGACTCGCCCTAGGACGTTCCACAGCCGACATTGCTATCCGTCCCCTCCAGCCCAACGAGCTCGATAACGCCGCTGGGGAGTTCGACACCCTCGCCTTCGGACGCGATCGCCTCCGCGTCCTGCGCGGGTGCTTGAGCTCCCCCGGAGCGTTCGGCTTCGTGGCGGGCTCGACCGGAAAGCTGACCGGCCTGGTCATGGCGCGTCCCGGAGCGCATCACTGGCACATCGGGCCGCTGGAGGCGACCGACGACCTAGCGGCGAAGGCGCTGTTCGACGCGGCGCTTGCTCCGCTGGCCGGCCAGCCGGTGCTCATCGACGTACCGTCGCCCAATGCCTTCGCCAGGGAGCTCGCGGCCAGCCGCGGGCTGGCCGTCGCGCGCACGCTGACCCGCATGGTCCTGGGCGGCGACCCGCCGCCGGTCGACGTCGGCCTGACCTACGGTATCGCCGGTCTGGAGACTGGCTAGCCCCAACCCCGTTCAGATAAGGTAATCCTACCGGCGACGGTGGCGCCGGGGCGGCGACTGCGGTCCGCCGCCAGAGCACGGCACTGCGGTGCGCCGAGCGATTCCAGAGCGAATAACGATCGCAAGATATGCGCACGAGTTCGCACTTCGTCCCGACCGCAGTCGGGTGCTCTGGCGGCAGACCGCAGTCGCCGCCCCGGCATTCCGGGCCCCAACTGCTTTCCCGTATTTGAACCGCATCGTGGCTAGGGTCCGTCCGCCGAGGTCGGAACCGACGGTGCTCTACAATGGCAGTGTCGGTACGGCACAGCGCACAAGGTATGGAGTGATTGATACGTGGGCACCATTGTTGAGTTCCCCAGCAACGGCGGCGTCGATCAGGGCTACCTTGCTACGCCCGCCTCGGAAAAGGGACCTGGTGTCGTGGTCATCCAGGAATGGTGGGGGCTGGTACCTCACATCAAAGACGTCTGCGACCGTTTTGCCGCCGCCGGCTTTGTTGCCCTCGCGCCCGACCTGTACCACGGCCAGACCACCAGAGAGCCGGGCGATGCCCAGAAGCTGCTGATGGCGATGAGCATGCAGCAGGCCGCCCTGGACATGGGCGGTGCCGTAGACTTCCTGCGCGGCCACGAGGCGGTCAGCGGCGGCGGAATAGGGGTGGTGGGTTTCTGCATGGGCGGCGGCCTCACCCTCGAGCTAGCCGTGCAGCGGCCGGATGCGATCCGCGCTGCCGTCCCCTTCTATGGGTTCATCCTGCCGCACATGCAACAACCCGACTGGTCCAATCTCACCGCCGCCATCCAGGGCCACTACGCCGAGCACGACGACTTCGCCGGCCTGGAGGTGATGCGCCAGTTCGAGAGCCAGCTCAACGCCCAGGGCAAGGACGTCCAGATGTTCCTCTACCCGGGAACACAACACGCCTTCTTCAACGACGCCCGTCCGGAGGTCTACGACGCCTCCGCGTCCACGCTGGCCTGGGAGCGCACGCTCGCGTTTCTCCGGTCCAAACTCGATGGATGACGGCACAGCGGGGCGGGCGACGCGACCCCTGGCGGACTTTCGATTCTCCCAGCGCAACCGGCTTCCGCGCCGGACCGCTCACGACCGATCCGGAACCGGCCAGTTGTCATGCCACACGGAATCGGGCGAGACCGGCTGCTGGTTGGGAAAGAGGGCCTGCATCGAGCGGAACTCCTTGACCCGCGGTCGAATCACCGTCTCCCAGAGGATTTCCACATCCTCGAAGGTGCGCAGATGCCGCGCTGGATGCTTTGCCTCGTAGGCCGCGAGCAGATCTTTGGCCTTGTCGCCCAGCCAGCGCACCTCGTCGGCCACCATCCGCTCGCCCGTCAGGCGGTTGGACTCGCGGACGTTGGCGCCCATGGCAAAGTGCGGCCCGGGCGTATTGGCCGGCGGGACGCGGGATATATCCACACACTCGGGCTGCAACGCCCAGAGCAGCGACGTCTCCACTCGACCGGCGTGGTCGCCCCCACTCTTGCCGTCGCCGGCAAAGCCGGGCTGGTTGGCCTCGAAGTCGGGCAAACCGTACAGGCGGGCGCCGACGTGGGGCTGGACGAGCTCGAGCACCGTCTTGAGATCCTGCCAGTTTGGACCATAGTGGCCGGTGATGAAGATAGCGGCGTGGAAGCCAAGCGCGTCCGCCGCGCGGAGGTGGTAGCACACGTTTTTGAAATGGACCCACGGGGGCACGCTGGTCAGCCAGGAACGCTCGACGTTTCCCACCGCCTTCTCCGCCCAGGCGGCGTAGCCGCCGAGCTCGTGGACGTGCCAGTGGTCCGGCGGCGCCACGATCCCGCCGTGGACACGAGCCGCGGCGCAGGCGATGGCGTGTGCCTTCAGCGAATCAAGGCCAACCGCGTTCTGCGGGCCGTGCGGCTCACACAGGCCGTAAGCAAAATACACGAGCGGACAGGCGGCAAATGCCTGTTCCAGCTCATCCGGAAACATCCGCTCCCAGCGCACCTCGCGCATAGCAATTCTCCTCCTACCCGCCAAACCGCTGCCAGTGTATCCGCCGAGCCGGCAGCCCGATAGGTCTTGCTAGCAGGGCTGGTGCAGCTTCCGATCCAGAAACGCGGCGTGCGCTTCACCCCAGGAGCCAAAGTGTTTGAGATACTTTGGCGAAAGGCCCTTCCACAGCGAATCATCGTCGCAGTAGATGAGCGTCGCACTCGAATGCGAGCTGGCGTAGAAGGTATGCCCGGCCACGTTGGCAGGGTCGGGATTCGTGGCGGCGCCGGCCGACGAAGCCGAAGCAATGCCGCCGCCCGTCTTGCTGCCGCGGATAGGCTGCGAGCCCGACCCCGTGTTCACTACCGTCACATTCGAAGAACTGAGGTCGCTGGTTGCTAGCACAGTCGCGGTAGCGGTTGCCACGATAGGCAAATTGTCGGGGTTGGCTTCCCAGGAGAAGCGCTGTTGATTCAGCCGCTCCCCTACCCCGCCGGGACCGTTGACCCAGGAGTGGTAGCCGTCGGTAAACGCGGTGAAGTTGTCCGCCTTTCGCCATACCAGCAGACCAGCGACCGTATGCTGCAGGCCGTCACCGTTCGCCGGGTTGTGACCCTCATCGTCGATGCAATTGCCGACGGTGCTGGGGATAGCGTCGTGCAAGATCGCGAAGCCCAGCACGAACTGGCACGAAGGCGCCGATTGCACGAGTGCCGCCGGACTCACGGAGAACAGGCTCCAGAGCAACGTCATCACGGCAATAAGGCGGTTCACCGGCGCCCTCCATCGCATCCGCGTTCACAGTGGCTGATTGTACCGAGGTGATCAATGCGATGCACGGAAGTCGACAAGCGCTAGTATGACAAAGTATCATACCTGAAGGAGGGACGCTATGGCCAGTGCCAAGGTAGCGGTGACTATCGATCAGGACGTGCTGCGGGAGGTCGACCGGTGGGTGGCCGCTGGCGAGTTCCCTAGCCGCAGTCGTGCCTTCCAAGCCGCGCTGTCGCGGCTTCGTGAGGAACGTCGCACGCGGAGCTCGTTACTGCGTGAGCTCGCCAACCTCGACCCCGACGAGGAGCGTGAGCTTGCCGATGAGGCACTCAAGGCGGAAGTTCCGTGGCCCGAGTATTGAGGGGGGAGATCTATTGGGCCGACCTTCAGCCGGTGCGCGGCCACGAGCAAGGTGGCGTACGCCCGGTGCTCATCCTCAGCCACGACATCTTTAACGAGCGATCGGGGACGGTTATCGCCCTCGCCATCACCAGCCGCGAGCAACGGGCCGGGTATCCGCTCAGTTGGCTACTGCCTTCCGGCACGCTGCAGCGCGAGTCGTGGGTAAAGATCTCCCAAATCCGCACGCTGTCGGTCGAACGGCTGGGGGCGCGCGTTGGTCGCATCGATGACGCCGACCTCGATGAAGTGCTCGCTGGACTGCTACAACTCATCGGCTGACGGGAGGGCACGCCATGGTTCGGCGTCACCGCCGCGCCGCCGCCACTGCCTCTACCACCTTGCGCGCCGTGTTCGTGATGTCGTCCCACGCTCCCGCCGCGACCTGGGCTTGCTTGACCAGGTTGCTCCCAACCGCTACGGCAACCGCCCCGGCGGCGATGAACTCCCCGGCGTTGTCCACCGACACGCCCCCGGTCGGGATCAGCCTCACTTGTGGCAAGGGGCCAAGGATCTCTCGCAGGTAGCGCGGGCCCCCGACGCTAGCCGGAAAGACCTTCACCCAGTCGGCCCCCGCTTCCCAGGCGATCAGGATTTCGGTCGGCGTGAAGGCGCCGCAGGCGATGGGCACGCTGTAGCGGCGGCAGGTCTCGATGGTGGCCAGGCGCAGCGTGGGCGTCACCACGAACTGCGCGCCGGCCGTGATGGCCGTGCGCGCGCTCTCCGAATCAAGTACCGTGCCCGCGCCGATGAGCATGCGGTCGCCGTGACTCGTCCGGACCTGCTCGATCACCGTGATCGCCGTTCGGTTCGTCAGGGTAAACTCGATGCAGCGAACACCGCCGGCCAGCACGGCGTCAACCAGCCGCTCGGCCTGCGCCAGATCGTCCAGGCGCACTACCGCCACGACGCCCGTCTCCTCGAGGAGCGAGGGGGTTGGGCGTCGGGGGTCGGGGGCCGACGCCTGGCTGATCGTCGCGCCCGCTTTCATGTCCCGTTGCATGTCGTAACCTTCCATCGCTCTCACTGCCCAACCGTCATAACGAAAACGTCCTAGCCCTGCCATTCGGATGCCTGATCCCTGGCCCCCGACCCCCGACCCCCTATCTCACCACTTGCCTTCCTCCGCCGCGCAGACTCTCCTGCAGCTCCTCACGGGTGATCAGGCAGAACTCGCCGGGGATGGTGTGCTTGAGGGCGGCCATGGCGTTGCCTTGCGCCACTGCCCGGGGTAAATCGTCGTCCAGATAGCCGTCGAGGAAGCCGGCGGCGAAGGCGTCGCCGGCGCCCAGGCGGTCGACGGCCTCGAACTCGACGTCGTCGCTCGCCACGATCTCATTACCCACGGCCAGCGCGCGCACGCTCCCGCGCCGGGCGCCAAAGTCGGTGCGATCGGTGAGTACCACCACCGAGCAGCCGAAGCGACGCCGGCACTCCTCGGCCGCCTGTTCAGGCGCGCCACCCAAGCCAAAGAAGGTCTGCAAGGCCGAAGCGCTGGCGAACAGCACGTCACAACGCGGCAGCAGGCGCTCGTAGGCGCGCGCCGCCGCCTCTTCGGTCCAGAGGCGGGAGCGATAGTTCAGGTCGAAGCTGGTGGTAACGGCGCAACGACGTGCCCGGGTGAGCGCGTGCTCGACGGTGGCAAAACAGGACTTGGACAGCGCGGCGGTGATGCCACAGGTATGAAAGACGCGGCAGCCGTTGAGGGCCTCCGTCCAATCGACATCCTTCGGCTGCAGGTGGCTTGCCGACGAATGGGCGCGGTCGTAGACCACCTGAGACGGACGGGGGGACGCGCCCTGCTCGTAAAAGTAAACTCCGGCCCGTTCGTCGCCCCAGGCCACGTGACGAACCTCAATGCCTTGTTCCCGCGTCCGATTGAGGATGAGCCGGCCCAACGGGTTGTTGGGCAGCTTGGTCACAAAGCTGACGCTCCGTCCCAGCCGGGCGAGCCCCGCCGCCACGCTCTGCTCCGAGCCGCCCACCACGACGTCGAAGCTGGTCGCCTGCTCGAAGCGTGCCGATCCGGGCGGACTCAGCCGGAGCATCGCCTCGCCCAGGGTAACTACCTCAGCCACGGGTCGCCTCGATGATCGCTAGGATCTCTTCGCGGCGCGGCTGGCTGGCGATCGCCCCGCGGCCGCGCACTTTGAGCCCCGCCGCCACGACGCCCAGCCGTGCTGCCGCGACCGGGGCCATACCGGCGATCAGCCCGTGCAAGAAAGCGCCGTCGAACACGTCCCCGGCCCCCGAGGTGTCGCGGACGATCTCCGGAATGTGCGCCGGGATCAGGGTGGTCGAATCGCCGGCGGCCATCAGCACCCCTTCCGCCCCGCACTTCACGACCACGAGCGGGACGCCCTTCTGGCGGAAATAGGCGGCTACCTGCTCCGGTTCCCGCTTACCGATGAGCGCCGCCGACTCATCCGGCGCCGATGGGAACACGATGTCTACGAACGGCAGCAGCTCGGCCATGGCCGCCTGCGCTTCCTCGAGCGACCAGAGGCGCACACGCAGGTTGGGATCGAAGGAGACCTGGACGCCGTGACGGTGCGCCAGCCGAGCGGCGGCCAGTACCGTCTGGCGGCAGGACGGAGATAGCGCCTGCGTCACCCCGCTCACGTGCAGCACCTTGGCGCCGGCGATGGCACGCTCGTCCAGGTCGGAAGGCTCCAGCGTGCTGGCGGCGCTGCCTTTGCGGTAATACACGAATTCCCGCTCCCCGCCGGGCAGGAGCGAGATCAGGTACAGGCCGTTAAAGCCCGGTACTTCCCGGGCTTGCAATACGTCGATCCCCTCGCTCTGCCAGGATTCCAGCAAGAACGGACCGAACGGGTCGTCGCCGACGCGGGTGACATAGCCGGTGCTCGTCCCAAGTCTCGACGCCGCCACGAGCACGTTGCAGGTGTCGCCGCCGAAGGTCTTGACGAAGGCGGGCGCCTCCGCCAGCGGCTCCTCGGAAAACAACTCCACCATGCACTCGCCAATGGCGAGCAGATCAGCCATGAAGGCTCCTGAACGCGGCTCGCCCGGCGTAGACCGCGGCACGATCCAGCTCCTCCTCGATACGTAGGAGCTGGTTGTACTTGGCCACCCGCTCGCTGCGCGCCGGCGCGCCGGTCTTGATCTGACCGGTGTTCATCCCCACCACCAGGTCGCTAATGGTGACGTCCTCGGTTTCCCCGGAGCGGTGGGAGATCACCGCGGTCCAGCCGGACGTCTTGGCCAGGTCGACGGCGTCCATGGTCTCCGTCAAGGTACCGATCTGGTTGAGCTTGATCAGCACGGAGTTGGCCGAGCGCTCGGCGATGCCGCGGGCGATACGCTGGGTGTTGGTGACGAACAGGTCGTCGCCGACGAGCTGGACGCGGTCCCCCAGCCGCCGGCGCAGCTCCGCCCAGCCGGCCCAGTCGTCCTCGGCCAACCCATCTTCCAGACTAATGATCGGGTAGCGGGAAGCCCACTCCTCGTAGAGCCCGATCAAGTCGGACGAGGACAGGGTCCTGCCCTCCCGTCGCAACCGGTAGTGGCCGTCCTCGAATAGCTCCGACGCGGCGGCGTCGATAGCCAGCAGGATGTCCTCGCCGGGGCGGTAGCCGGCGGCGCCGATGGCCTCGACGATGAAGTCGAGCGCCTCGGCGTTGCTGGCCAGCGCCGGCGCGAAGCCGCCCTCATCGCCCACCAAGGTGGAGAGCTTGCGGCCGGCCAGCACCCGCTTCAGGGCGGCGTAGACCTCCGCGCTCATCCGCAGCGCCTCGGCAAAGGAAGTCGCGCTGACCGGCATCACCATGAACTCTTGCAGATCCGTCGACTGCCAGTCGGTGTGCCGGCCGCCGTTCAGGATGTTCAACATCGGTACGGGCAACAGGTGGGCATTGCTGCCACCGACATAGCGGTATAGGGGCAGGTCGACGAAGGCGGCGGCGGCCCGGGCCGTTGCCAGGGACGTCCCCAAAATGGCGTTCGCGCCGAGCTTGCCTTTATTCTCCGTACCGTCCAGCTCGATCAGCGTCTGGTCGACGGCTCGCTGCTCGGTCGCCGGCATATCGATGAGCGCCGGCCCGATGACCTCGTTCACGTTGCGGACCGCCTGCTGGACGCCGGCGCCGCGATAGCGTTGTTTGTCACCGGTATCGCGCAGCTCGACGGCCTCGTGCGCGCCGGTGGACGCCCCCGAGGGCACCGCGGCGCGGCCCAGGGTGCCGTCTTCCAGCGTTACATCCACCTCGACGGTGGGATTGCCGCGCGAGTCCAGTATCTCTCGCGCCCGAACACTCACGATTGCGCTCATGTCCGCCCATCTCGCCACCGCGCATCGCGCGGCGGCTGCTCCTATTTCAACTGCCGCGCAGCAGTGTACTGCGTGCGCGGGAGCGGCGGCAACCGCCGGCAATAGCTCATTGTTGCCAGGTGTAGCTGGACGTGGTAGCGTCTGTGATGGCCCTAGTGGCACTCGCGCAAGCAAATGTTAGCAATGGCGCCGCGTTGCCTGCCCGGGCGCCAATGAGGAGCAACCGTGCGAGTACGCTGGTTCCCAGCCGCGGCGCAGGAATTCGGCCGGTTTCCCGAACGTGAGCAGGACGCCTTGGATCGCGCCGTCAAAAAACTGGAAGAATATGGCGAACACCTTTCCTTCCCACACAGTAGTGCAATTCAAGGGGCGCACGGCTGGCGGGAGTTGCGTCCTCGAGCTGGTCGCAGCCGATGGCGAGCCGTCTATCGTCAGCACGACGATGCAATGCTCATCGCGGCCGTCGGGCCTGAGGCACGGGTCGATCCGTCCGGATTCCAACGCGCGGTGCGCACTGCCGCAACGCGATATGCCGCCTTGCTTGATCAAAGGGAGTGACCGCATGACCGAACTCATCGACAGTGTGGCTCTCAGGGAAGAGATGCTTCGCGATGACCCTCGCTTTCGGGCCGAGTGGGAGCGCACGGCCTTCGCTCGTAACGTGGCCCTCCGTCTGGTGGGTTACCGCGTCGAGCATCATCTCTCGATGGACGAGCTGGCTGAGCGGGTCGACGTTCCCATTTCCACCATCGAGAAGTTGGAGATTGGGGAGGAGACGCCAGAGCTTGGCATCTTGCTCCAGCTCTCCGCCAAACTGGGCCTGGAGTTTCTGATTCACGTGGTCCCTTGCGAGCAGCCCCCAACCGACATTCCAGACGGGATGGTCGAGTCTGTCCGCGGCAATGGCAGCAGTGCCCTGGTGGCGGCGCGCTAGCCCGGCGCGTCGCTGGGCGTCGTGGAACAGTAGCCGCCTGATGGCGGCGCCGAGTAGCTGCAGCACGAGCAGCGTCGCGCCAACAAGGACACGGCGCCCACTTCGCCGCAAGCTGAATCGGGCCGGTGGCCGATCAAGCGCCGCGCTTGGCCCACGGGAGCGTCCAGCGCCGGTCGGATCGGCGCTCCTCCGATGGGGGGGACGGCAATGGCGCGATGGTGTGATATTCAAACGTGCATAGCCGGCCGGCCGGACCGGTGGTCGTCATATCCGGCAGTTCTCCGGCGAAGGGATACAGGGCGGTGACCCTCGGGTCGCGACGCGCGGCGAGATGCTCGAACGTCTCCTTGACGGTCGCCGCGTTGATACCGCGGATAAGTATCAGAAACTGCGTGTCGTACCTCCCCGTGAGCATCTCTACTGTAGCCTGAGGGCATGACACGCTTCTGAACGCCTGCCCCGACCGACGGCGGCCAGCCCGACACCGTGACCGGACCATGCACCGGACGGTGAGGCCAGGGTAGCAGCGCCCTGGTGACGGCACGCTAACGCCTGCTGTAGGCGGTCCTTTGCGCCACCGATCTCGCCGGGCAGCCGACACGCCTTACGGCGCATTCTGGAGCACTGTGCTCCAAGTAGCCGGAGTATCCACGTTTACATCATAGCTCGCCGCCTTCACCTCGAAGCCCAGATTCCAGAAGATTACACACGCTGCATTGTCGTGAAAGCTCCTAGCATACATATCTTGGAATTGTGAGGATCGGCTCGCATCTCCGTTGCGCTGCTGAAATCCGAACTCCTCAACGACGAACGGCTTCCGATGCGACACCGACCACGACGAAACTTTCGGCATGGTAATGTATCTATCGTTGTCCGAATACACATGAATCGCGGATACATTGATATGAGACAGGGCAAAAATGGACTTCCAGTCTATTCCGCATCCGCTATTGTTGAGAAATAGAAAGCCGCCGCTCGAAATAAGGTGATGTCCCTGGTCAGCACTGAATAACTTTGAGGATGCCGAGCTATAGAACTGGGTAAGTGCAGCCGTAGACGGAGGACGAAGAGGGTCCTTGCCGCTGGGGCAACTTACCTCTCCGGCAATTGAGTATTCCAAGAGCGACGGGTTGGTGGAGTATCTCGCCCCGACAAAGTCCAAGAAATCCGTCCAACGGCTGGCATCATAAGGCATGCGACCCTGCCTGATCAGGTAATTACGGAAAGGCGATAGATCCAATATGACAAAAACATTGTGGCTCGCGGCCCTTGACAGAAGGTAATCCATGTTCGCCCAGACAGTCGAATCATACGGGTTGCTTGTTCCATCCAGATAATTGGTTGCTCTCAAGGTATTCAGGTGCGCGGCGGTAGCAGTGGTTAGGATCGTGTCGAGATACTGGGTAAACGTCGGATATGCCCATGCAGAGCCGTAATGGAGCGAGCCGTTTAGGTAAACGTGAGGATATATGGTTGCTCCGTAAGACGTAAGCTTGCGGCCGTTGAGGTAAAGATCCTGACCATTAGCGAAGACGAATCCGGCCTCTGCCTGGTCAATCTGCACAGGCGAATTCGTCGGGAGGTGGGCGCTGATTGCAGCGCTGGCCAAGGCGCTCTGACCCGGCATGGCAACTGCAGCGAGTACCACCAGCAGCAGGAAAACCACCAACCTGTAGCGGGACACCGACGACAAATAGCTCGTGCGGGCAATAGTTATGCCACTCCGTGATGAAGCGCAATCCGAACCAAGGTGGCAATTCATAGGTGGCGACACCGATTCCTTCCTTTGATTCCCGAATTCTTCACTCGCTTCGCCATCAAGCTGGGCAACCCGCTTTCCTAGCCGTGTCGCTGATCCGCGGTTCATGCTACCTTCAGTCATATCTGCATCACCCGAAGTGTAGCGTAGTGTGGAGATAACAGTCCAACCTCCTAGCACAATTGGGAGTTTCTGCCGTCCAGGCCCGCGGACACAAGTTTGATGAGTGATGCACCGACCTAAGCTGAGAGTGCAGTAATCAAATTGACATATGATCGTGTTCGATCACAACAGATTAGGTGAGGCCTGGTCATAAACCTGAGCCGCGCCGGGAGGCGAGCATGGAGGTTGCGCTCCGGCCTGGGTGTAGATGCTCGGCCTGAAGTACCGGCCTGAGCGGCCACCGTGGACCAGGTTGGGCCGGCCATCGTGGTCTGTGCCGGGCAAGTCCCACACCGACCACAATGGTGGCGACCACTCAGGCTAGCAGACCGGTTCCTGACTCTACGGTGCTAACCCATCGTTGGAGGGGCGATCCGGACCGGGTCGTTCCAGCCGCTGTAGGTGACTGTGAGCGTGGGACCGCCGCTGGCAGCCTCCTGCAACTCCAGCGCGATGCCGGTGCTGGGATCGACGCGCAGCGTCACCTCGGAGCCGTGCGTCGAATCGTGCCAGTGGATCAGCGTGCGCTCTGGGCTACCCTCCAACACAGGATCCGACACGGCATCGACCGCCGGCAGGTAGGGCTGAACGCGGGCGCGAATCCCCGTTTCCGCCGACACAACCAACCACTCGCCGCCCGGTTCGCGCTGCCAGGTCCGGTCCCCGACAGTGATCCGCTCGACTGCTCGCGTGCCGCCACCGGCCAGGTAGGTCGTCATGCTCTCTAGGCGCGGGGGCTGCCGTCCGTCACCGAGGTCGAAGGCCATGTCTACGGTTGTGGACGAGGCGTCCGCCACATCGATCCTCGCCGCGAGCTGTCCGGTTCGCAGGCCCGCCTCGGCGGACGCAATCTTCCGTACGACTTCGGCCGCCGAGGGAGGTACGGCGTTCAGCAGAGTCTCCACAGTGGCCGTCGGCGCGGGAAGGGACGCCGCGGAGGTCACGGCGGGAGCCGCGGTGGGCGCGGCCAGACTCTGGGTCCGGTCGGGCGCTCCGACGGCTTGGGAGGTCGCGACGGCTGCTGGAACGCTCGACATGGCGGTAGCCGGCCGCGAGGTAGCACGGAGTGGCTGGGAGGACTGACTCGGTGTGGTCTGACTCGTTATGGAAGCGGTGGCAGTGACCCTCGCTTGCGCGGCGCCATCCAACTCTGCCAGCACCAGCTCTGGAAGGTTGGCGCCGGGCGAACGCGAGCCGAGGCCCGAGACATAGAGCATAAGGCCGATGATGGATAGCACCACCACCGCGCTCAGGAGGTCGCGCCCGTCGAAATGGCGAAACCAACGCATGGTGCGCTTGCGTTCTCTCTAGGACGGAGCCGCCCGCCATCCGACAAACTAATCGGCCGTCCCACGCGACGCCAAAGCCGGCTTCCCGGTCTCCAATACGTTCACCACGCTGCACACTTGGTTAGCCGCGACGGTGCGGTGACGTGACGAGAACAGATCGCAGTGCAACCAGGACCGCCAAGATGGCGAGCAATCCGCCCAGAATCAATGCAGAATGCCGCACGACCTGCCCGCGGCTCATGCCGCCGCCACCGGAGCCAGGGGGGACCCCAACCCCTCCACCACGAGCATTGTCGGCAATCGCCACCGCCTTGAACGATCCGTCCGCAAGCTCGCCCAGGGCGAAGACACTGTACGTGTGGTCAGCGTCTACGGTGATGGGATCGGTCGTGGCCAGTGCCAGCGTCGTTCCCGCAGGTCGAACCTCGAAGCGGTACGTGCCGGGCGCCACCGGGAGATACGTCGTCGCGGCCTTGAAGGCCACGTTGTGAAACAGCACTGGGCCACCAGCTAGGGCAATGTCGGCCACGCGCGGGGCGTCCGGCGATGCATGGACGAGCCGCACGACCGCCTTCCCCGCCGGCGGCGCCGACAGTGCGTCGGGCAGCACCATCGGCGACATCTTCGTCACCACGTCTGCTGCAACCACGGTATAGGCTTGTCCAGCCAGCAAGTTCACGGTGGCGTTCATTTCCGGCTTCGCCCCGCTGCTGGCTCCGGAACTGAACACGGCGACCTGATGCGTGCCGGCCGGCACCGTGGAATAGCTCGAGGCCTGCGCAAACTGCAGCGAGCTCACGGCCTTGCGCCCGTCGACGAAGACCTCCACCGACGCCGCGCCCGGTGAGGCATGGACGACTCGGAGCAGCGAACTGCCGTCGGCGGCTACAGTCGCGACGGGTAACGCGGCGAGCGCCAGCCCGAGTGTCACGATCGCCACGATGATGACATGCCGTGCCTTGCGGAACATCCTAACGTACCCTCCCGACCTGGCTGCGTCTGAATGGATGCGTTTGGTTCATTCGTGGCTGCGCAAAGCAAGCAGTGCCGCCTCAGGCCCACCGTCACGACGTCACGGGCACCGCAGTAATGTTATACCAATTCCACCTGATCGTCCCGTGAATAAGGTGACCATTTCGTCAGCTAACAGGCCGAACGGTGCGGTACGTACATGAGCTTCTCATTGCCCGGTGCTATCGTGGTTGATTGCGGCGCTCTTGTGAAGGCGACGTATCGGCCACCCTGTAGCGGGTGCTCGGGCTGTTGCCACGATCAGCGCGGGCGAACCCTCCCATTGACGCTGGCCCGAGCTAATACCAAACCGGTCTGCAGTGGTACTAGGAGATACTCAGATGCAACGAGCCGGGACAGCGCGACATTCAGCCGCGCCGTTAGTAAGCATCCTACCACTAAGGATCGGAACGCACGTCACACGCCTAGGGCAGTTCGGCGCTGTTGGGGCCTCGGGGGTCCTCGTCACTACTTTGCTCCTCTATTGCCTGGTTCAGCTTGGCGGCTGGAGCCATCTTTCCGCGGCGGTGGTGGCGACCGAGGTGGCCATTCTCAGCAACTTTGTGCTCAACGACGGGTGGACCTTCCGCAATGCGCGAACGGATCTGCCGTGGCTCCAACGGCTCGTGCGCTATAACGTCGTCTCCCTGGGCGGGCTGGCTGTGTCGATCAGCGTGCTGGCGGCGCTCACCAGCTTGCTGGGCATCTATTATCTGGCGGCGAATCTCTTCGCCATCGGTTCGGCAACGCTTTGGAATTACACTGTCAACGCTCATCTCACCTGGGGGCAATCTTCGCTCAAAGAACTCGTCAGGTTTCCACGCAACGGGATGCAGCATGACTTTCGACCACCATCTTTGGATACCACGGTCCAGCGAGTGGAGACGGCGGGGGCAACGATGGAGACGACGATTGACGCCTTGCGGAGGGAGCTGGCGGAAGCGCGGCGGCAGGCCAAAATCGCGGCAGCAGACGCGGCCAGCGCGAAGGTCGCATCCGCACTCATTGCGGCCGAGGTAGCAATCGCTCGAGGAGAAACCGCGCTTGCCCGAGCAGGCGCGACGATCGCCCAAGAAGCGTGGAATCGGACGGGGCTATCAGTCATGCCTGACCCCATTCCACAACTTGAGACGCGCGCGTGGGAAGTTCCGGTCGTTCTCTCCGTCGGACCAGTCGGTTGTCTCTCGGAGATCGACGAGCTCGCCGATGCCCTGGACGACCTGCCCATCCTAAACATCGACTCCCGCCTGCTCCGCGCGGGCTTCTATCGTATTGACGCGCACTGTCCGGATATTGGCCTGCTGGCGGACTGGTTACAGCATCGTCCGGATGTCCACGTTATTGACCAGACTGCGGGCACGGTGCATGTCACGTTGACAGCGATGAGCGGGTAGGGGGACGTCTATGCTCTATTTCCCACTTCGAGGCGTGTTCAGCGCCGCGACGGCTTTGCTGGCGCTGGCGGCCTTGCTCTGGGTGCTCTTCTCGTACCCGGCGCTCGTTTTTCTGGCGGCGCCCGCGCTGCTGTGGATCGTTGGCAAACTGGCGCCATCCCCGCCTCGATCCTTCGCAGATGGCGCATCGGTTCTGCCCTTGCCACGGTCGCGCGGCAATTAGGGAGTTCCCCGGACCCGAGACACGCCTGACAGAGCAGGCATTCACTATTGGGAACGGAGCCATCTGGAGCTCCTGTGCAGCGACAGCGGCGTAGTCCTGAAGAGGCGAGGCTCACCATGCGCACACAATTAGCGTACGTGGACCTGCGCCCGGTCTTGCTCTCTGAGCCGCGGCGCCTCTACGATCCCGTCGATCCGGCGGCCGCGCGGCTGCTGCCGGAGACAGACGCGCGGCGGTACGGCATGCTACCGTTCGCGGTTACGCCGAGGTCTATTCATGTTGCCGCATGTGAAAACCTCTCAGAAGACGGACTGCAACTCTTAGCCGGCGGGGAGCGATCGGTGCGACTCTGGCGAGCGCACCCGGCACAGCTCCGGGTCGCCCAGGACCGTGTCTGGACGCCGTCCGTCGAAGGCGCGACCCCGGTAGAATTGCTCCGCCCCAGACGGCCTACGATTCGGCGGCTAGGCGAAATCCTCGTGGAAACCGGCTTGGTGAGTCAAGGCGATGTCACCGGGGCGCTGCAAGAGCAACAAGCTGCCGGTGGGCGCCTGGGCGCCATCCTCGTCAGCGCCAATCGGGCGAGCTGGCTGACCATCGCCAACGGTGTCGCCCGCCAGCACGAGCTGCCGCTCGTCGACCTGCTGACATCGGAAGATGGACGTCAGGGACTGCAGATGCTCGATCCCGCACTTTTCCGTGTCATGCCGGCTGGTTTCTGGCGCGACCACCTACTGGTACCGCTGGGGATCCGAGGGAACCGGCTGACGGTCGCGATGGCCGATCCAGACGATGCGCTCGCGGTCCAGCAACTGGGCAGCACCACCGGTCGTGAGATCCGCCACGTCGTGACCGGCTACCAAGATGTCCTCGCCGTGCTGCAACAGATCTACGCGGAGGATTTCAGCGAGGAGAGCAGGCAAGGTCTGCTTCGCGACCGCCCGGAGGACTCCGCCTCCTATACCCTGACCACCGGTCAGCGCGCTGCTCTCGTCGTTCTCGGACTGCTGGCTCTGCTCGGGTTACTGGTCGCGCCTTTGTTCACACTGGTCACGTTGAACGCCATGGGCCAGGCGTACTACCTTGGCTCCGCACTGCTCAAGCTCTGGCTGATCGTACGACTCGGTTCGTTAGGTCATGGCGTCGAGATTCCCCTGGATGAACTAAGTCAGATCGATCGGGCTGACCTGCCCATGTACACGGTGCTGGTCCCCATTTACCGTGAGGCGCGTGTGCTGCCGGTTCTGGCTCGAGCGCTGTCAGAGTTGGATTATCCACACGACCGTCTGGACGTCAAGCTCCTCATGGAAGCAGACGACGCCGAGACCATCGCGGCGGCGCAGTCGTTGCGGCTGCCCGGCTTCATCGACTCGATTATCGTTCCGCCATCCGAGCCAAGGACCAAACCGAAGGCGTGCAACTACGGCTTGCGCCTGGCTCGCGGACAGTACACGGTCATCTTCGATGCCGAGGACATCCCGGAGCCGGATCAGCTCCTCAAGGCTGTGGCTGCTTTTCGCAAGGCAGACCACGGCGTAGCGTGCGTTCAGGCCAAGCTGGCGTATTTCAACCCGCGACAGAATCTGCTCACGCGCTGGTTTACCGCCGAATACCTCATGTGGTTCGATCTGCTGCTGCCGGCGCTTCACGCGCTCCGCCTGCCGATTCCGCTGGGCGGAACCTCGAACCACTTCCGCACGGACGTGTTACGTAAGGTCGGGGCGTGGGATCCCCACAACGTCGCGGAGGATGCTGACCTGGGCATTCGCCTGTACAAGGCCGGATATAAGACGGCAGTCATCGATGCCACCACCTATGAGGAGGCAAACAGTCGAACCGGCAACTGGATTCGACAGCGCTCACGCTGGGTGAAGGGCTACCTACAGACCTGGTTGGTGCATATGCGCCATCCTGTTGCCCTTTGGCGGGCACTGGGCCCGCGCGGGTTTGTGGGGTTCCAGCTGATCGTTGGCGGCACCCCGCTGACGCTCTTGCTCAACCCGCTCTACGCGCTCCTTACCACCCTCTGGTATCTGACCCACACGGGAGTCCTGCACTCATTGCTCCCCCCCTGGCTCTACTACGTGGCCGCTGTCAATCTTCTCCTGGGGAATCTCGCCTTTACCTATACCAATATGGTTGCCGTCGCGCGGCGAAACCTCTGGGACATGGTGGCGTGGACGGCGTTCTCCCCCTGCTATTGGACCCTGATGTCGGTCGCGGCTTGGAAGGCCCTCGTCCAATTAATTACCCGCCCATCGTATTGGGAGAAGACCGACCATGGGCTGACGTCAGCGCCGGCCACTCCTGGTGTCGCGGAACGCGGAACGGCGTCATGAGCACGCTTGCTGGCTGGGCTCGGTTCCCAGAGGACGATCTCACCGTCGCTACCATGCCCCGGGTACACTCGGCCCTCGATAGGGAACCGTGGCTCGTCGCCCTGGTTTCTTGGGTCACCTACAGCGTGCTTGGGGTGATCCTCGTCTCGCACTACGGGGTGATGGGTGACGCGCTCGCGCGCGTCGCCGACGCCTATTACGTTCTATTCAGCCGCGATCCCCACCTCGCCAGCATCGGGTTCGTCTGGAATCCGCTACCAGGCTTGCTTGCCGTCCCACTGGTTGCCCTGAAGGACTTCTGGCCAGCCCTCGCACGCCAGGGCGTGGCCGCCTCCCTCGTCAGCGCCGCGTTCGGTGGACTCGCGGTCTTTTTCTTCGTGCGTATCCTGAAGCGCCTGGGCATCCCAACGGGTTTGCGCTGGACCGTCACTGCCCTGTTCGCGCTCAACCCAGGTGTCGTCTACTACGCCGCCAACGGCATGACCGACCTAATGATGGCGGCAACCATGCTCGCCGCGGTGGATGGCCTCTGGGGCTATCTAGAAGAGCGGTACCTCTCCGACCTGCTAGGTTCGAGTCTCTGGCTGGCCGTAGGCTTCCTCATCCGCTATGAGGTCGCCTTCTGGGCTGCCATCGTGGCGATTTGCCTGGCGTTCGGTCTTGCGCGCCTGCCGTTGGAGCGGGCTCCAACCCAACGCCGTCGGGACTGGATCGACGGCCTACTGGTCTTCTGGATGGCCCCGCTCGTCAGCGTAGCCATCGTCTGGGTTTTTCTTAACTGGACCATCATGGGCGACGCCCTCTACTTTCTCCAGTCCAGCTACGGTAACTCGGCCCAGCTTGCCACGGGGACGTATGCCTATGCGCCGGTGGACGCCGCCGCGGGCAACCTCGGGGCAACCCTGACATACCTGATTCGCCAGACCCTGCTCTTCCCGCCGGTCGTTCCGGGGATCGTCGTGCTCCTTGCGTTCGGGCTGGCCGGGCGGCGCGAGCGGCACGTCCGGGCGCTCATCGTGGCAGCCACGACACTGGCCATCCCGCTGTTGCAGGCGCTCCTGCTCTATCGGGGAGCCAGCGCCGGATGGCTCCGCTTCTTCCTGAGCTTCATCGTTTTCGGCTTCGTGGCAATCGCCTTTGGCGCTCGCCTCATGTCGACGAACAAAGCCTCCCCACTGATCTGGGGATCTTGTCTGCTGTTGCTGGTAGCCGGCGACTCTGCCACCTACGCCATGCTCGGACCGTCCACGCCGCTGCACACGGAGTCTCCGAGCACCTTTCAGGAGATTGCCCCGGTCGTCGCCTATCTGGACGCCCATCCTCGTCCCACAGTGCTTACCGACTCCTTTCGGAGTTTCCCAATCATCTTGCGGGTTCAACGGCCAAAGCAGCTCGTCATTAGCTCCGATCGGGACTTTCCGGAGCTGTTGGCGCGACCCCTTGGTCAAGTTGACGCCTTCCTGGTTCCACGGCCCACGGCCACGGGAGCCCTGGATGCCGTCAACCGCCGGTATCCAGAACTCTGGGAGGGCCGCGAGCCCTGGGCCGAGCTACTAGCAGACTTTCCCGGAGGTGACCATTGGCGCCTCTACGCCATCCGTGCGGCGCCAGAGGCCGGAGCAGGACCGCTGGCGCCGCCCGTTTCACCTGAACAGGTGGCCCCGAGGAGGGCGTCTCCATGAGCATCTCTGTTGTCCGATCGCGGCTTTCCCGGCTAGGGGCGATGCTTGTCATTTTTTCCGCGGCGCTCCTGATGATGGCAAGTGACTGGCCAACCTACTTGCACGATCCGCAACGCACCGCTGCAAGCGATGAGACAACGCTCTCGTCGTCCAACGCGGCACAACTGGTCCAGCGCTGGTCGTTCAAGACGGGCGGCGTCGTGGCCGCCTCTCCCACCGTCGTCAGCGGCACGGTCTACGTTGGATCATGGGATGGCAATGAGTACGCGCTCGACGCGGCGACCGGTGCGATGAAATGGAAGACGTATCTTGGCGTTACCACAGCCAACCCCAAGTGCTTCCCCGCGACGGCCGGCGTGAGCTCGACTGCCACGGTGCAGAACGGAGCGGTGTACGTCGGAGGCGGTGACGCCTATTGGTACGCGTTGGACGCCACATCCGGCGCCGTCTTGTGGCGGGTGTATACCGGCGACAACAGCGCTACCGGCGGACACTACAACTGGTCCAGCCCACTGATCTACAACGGCTACGCCTACATCGGCATCGCGAGCATGGCTGACTGCCCGGTGGTCCCGGGCCAGTTACTCCAGGTGAGCTTGAGCAGCCACGCGGTTGTGAACACGTTCAACATCGTCCCGGCGGGCGAGTACGGTGGCGGGATCTGGACCTCGCCTGCCGTCGATACGGCGACCAACACCATTTATGTGACCACCGGCACCAAGAATGCCCCGGACGAGATCTACAGCCAGGCGATGATCGCCCTGGACGCCTCCACGCTAGCGATCAAGAGCTCGTGGACTATCCCGGCGGCGCAGACAGTTACCGATTCCGACTGGGGGACGTCGCCGATACTCTTCAACGACGCCTCTGGTCGAGGTTTGGTCGCTGGGACCAACAAGAACGGGATCACTTACGCCTTTGACCGAACGAATGTCGGGGCCGGTCCGATCTGGCAGCGGCAGATCGCCGTGGGCGGCCAATGTCCAACCTGTGGTGATGGCAGCGCTTCTTCCGGCGCGTTCGGCCAAAGCACGCTGTACGTCGCGGGCGGGAACACGACTGTCAATAGCATCACATACAAGGGATCGGTACGAGCGCTGGACCCGGCCACGGGCAACGTGCGGTGGGAGCACGGAGCACCCGGACCCGTCGTTCCGGCGTTGGCGTACACGAATGGCCTGATTGTCGACGGCGCGGGGCCTTTCCTCGAGGTGCTCGATGCGTCGACAGGCGCACAGCTTTACAACTATCCGACAGGTGGCACACTTTACGCCGCGCCCAGCGTGTCGAACGGCCAGATTTTTACGGGCGGCACTGACGGCAGTGTGTACGCGTTCGGCTTGCGCACGGTGAGTATGGCCAGTTGCCCAGTGGACCAATTTGTGGCCGATTACTACACCAACCAGACGCTTGCCGGCAATCCGACTGTTAGCCAATGTGAAACGAGCATCAACCACACCCTCGGCCCGAACTGGCCCGGCAACGGGATTGGCCCCAACCACTTCTCGGTACGCTGGACCGGGCAATTCAACTTCGCGGCGGGGACCTCCACCTTCACCGTGGTAACCGATGACGGAATGCGCGTGTGGCTGGACGGGAACCTGCTCATCGACACCTGGATCGACCAATCGGCGGTCCAACATCAGGCTACCAGCTCCTTGGCCAACGGTCAGCACAAGATTCAGGTCGACTACTATCAGGACACAGGTGGTGCGGTGGCGCAGGTCAGTTGGGGTCCACCTCCTACTGTGACCCCCACGCCGACGGCGACGAATACGCCGACGCCAACACCGGCGCCGACGGGTACCCCAACCGCCACGCCTGTGCCCACAGCGACGCCGACCCCGGCTAGTTGTCCGGCGGGGCAATATGCAGCCCAGTACTACAACAACACCACCCTGAGCGGCAGCCCGGTAATGTCCCAGTGCGAGGCCGGCATCAACTACACCTTGGGCACGAGCTGGCCCGGCAATGGGCTCGGGCCCAACAGCTTCTCGGTGCGTTGGACCGGCCAATTCAGCTTCGGGGCGGGGACGTATACCTTCACCGCCCTGACCGACGACGGCATGCGCGTCTGGGTCGACGGCGCCCTGATTATCGACGGCTGGACGGATCAGTCGCCTACGCAATACCAGGGGAACGTCACCATGACCGCCGGCCAGCACCTGGTCAAGGTGGAGTACTACCAGGACGCGGGCGGCGCTACCGCCCAGCTCAGTTGGGGCCTGGCGCCCGCCGCCACGCCCACGCCGGTCGCCTGCCCGCTGGGCCAGTACGTGGCCCAGTACTACAACGACCAGACGCTCAGCGGCAGCCCCACCGTGATCCAGTGCGAGACCGCCATCAACTACACGTTGGGGTCGAGCTGGCCCGGCAACGGGCTCGGGCCCAACAGCTTCTCGGTGCGCTGGACCGGCCAGTTCAGCTTCGGGGCGGGGACGTATACCTTCACCGCCCTGACCGACGACGGCATGCGCGTCTGGGTCGACGGCGCCCTGCTCATCGACGGCTGGAAGGACCAGGCCCCGACGCAGTACCAGGCTACGACCACACTGGCCTCCGGCCAGCACCAGGTCAAGGTCGAATACTACCAGGACCAGGGCGGCGCCACCGCTCAGCTCGCCTGGCAAGCCGCCGCTCCCACGGCGACGCCAACGGCCGCATCGACACCAACCAGCACGCCATCGGCCACCCCGGCGCCAACGAGCACATCAACGGCCTCGCCTACGCCGACGGCAACGCCGACTCCCGTCCCGACGGCAACTGCTACGCCTACTCCAACCAGCACGCCCGTCCCGACGGCCACTCCAACTTCCACGCCTGCGGCGACAAGCACCCCGACGCCCACCGCGACGTCGACGGCCACGCCAGTCCCAACCAGCACGCCAACCCCTACGATAACGCCTACTGCGACGGCAACACCGACGGCCACATCCACGCCAACGGCGACGGCCGCCCCGACCTCCACGGCAACGCCCACTCCTGCACCAACGGCAACGCCGACACCACCGCCCACTGCCACGGCAACGCCCACGCCGACTCCCGCGCCAACGGCGACGAATACGCCGACGCCAACCCCCGCGCCGACGGATACCCCGACCGCCACACCTATGCCCACGGCGACGCCGACCCCGGCGAGTTGCGTGGCGGGGCAGTACACGGCCCAGTACTACAACGGCACGACCCTGAGCGGCAATCCGGTGGTGACGCAGTGCGAGACCGGCATCAACTACACGCTGGGCCCGAGCTGGCCGGGCAACGGGCTCGGTCCCAACCAGTTCTCGGTGCGCTGGGCCGGCCAGTTCAGCTTCGGCGCGGGGGCCTACACCTTCACCGCCGTCACCGACGACGGCATGCGCCTCTGGGTCGACGGCGCCCTGCTCATCGACGCCTGGACGGATCAGTCGCCTACGCAATACCAGGGGAACGTCACCATGACCGCCGGCCAGCACCTGGTCAAGGTGGAGTACTACCAGGACGCGGGCGGCGCTACCGCCCAGCTCAGTTGGGGCCTGGCGCCCGCCGCCACGCCCACGCCGGTCAGTTGCCCGCTGGGCCAGTACGTGGCCCAGTACTACAACGACCAGACGCTGACGGGGAGCCCGACATTGAGCCAATGCGAGGCGACTATCAACTACACGTTGGGGTCGAGCTGGCCCGGCAACGGGCTCGGTCCCAACAGCTTCTCGGTGCGCTGGGCCGGCCAGTTCAGCTTCACGGCCGGCAGCTACACCTTCACCGCCGTGACCGATGACGGCATGCGCGTCTGGGTCGACGGGAACTTGGTCGTCGACGGCTGGAAGGACCAGTCGCCCACGCAGTACCAGGCCGCAATTGTGCTATCCGGCGGCTCGCATCAGGTCAAGGTGGAATACTACCAGGCCTTCGGTGGCGCCACCGCCCAACTGAGCTGGGTGGCCTCGACTCCCACGCCGACGCCGTAGCTGACACATCCTGCTTCTCGTCAGCAACCGATTGTCCAGGAGGTACCGTCATGCGCGGCGCGGACATCGATCACGCAGGTGCGCCGTGGCTCTTGTGCTGCCCAAACGTTGGCGAGTTCTGAATCACCGTCTTCCACACCGCTGGGGTGTCAGGGCCGACCTGATGGCTGCCGGCACTCAGCTCAGGCCCCAGGTTCCAGAAGGCAATACCTCCCGCTTGGTAGTTCTTACCTCTGGTGTAGATGTCTTGAAACGCTGCTGCTCTAGCTGCATCCCCCATGCTTTGCAGAAAGCCAAACTCCTCGATCTGAAACACCTTGCCATGCGCGCCGGCCCAAGATGAAACATTGGGCATGGTTGTATCTCGATCACCCTGAGAATAAACGTGAATCGCCGCTATGTCGATAGCCGGTAGGGAAAAAATGGCCCGCCAGTCGATGCCTGAGTCCCAATCCAGATATAGGAGGCCACCCGAAGATATAAGGTGACGCCCCTGATCAGCCAGGCGAAGCTGCATTGAGGCGCCCCGGTAAAAGTCTGTCAACTGCGTGGTTGTCGGTCGGAAGGGATCGCGGCCTTTGGGCGCCGCGGGCTCGCCAGCGATGGAATAGTTCAGAATCGCCGGGTTGTGAGCATACCTACTGCCGGCATAATGCAAGAATCCTGCCCAGCTATCTGGATCATATGGGAACTTCTGCTGAGTATGAAGAAGGTTTCTATACGAAGAGAAGTCCAGGATCACGTACATACCCCACAAGAGAGCCTGTGAGAGTAGATGGTCCATATTGGACCAGACTACGGCGTCGTAGGGATCAGAGGAGCCTTCTAAGTAATCAGTTACTCTTATGGTATTCAATCCAGCCTGGGCGGCTGTGGCTAACGTACTGTCGATATAGTGCGTGAACTCCTGGTGAACCCAAGCCGATCCCCGGAGCGTCTGACCATCTAGCTGGAAGTAGGGATACATCGTGGCGCCATACGAGGCAAGCCGTCGACCCTTATAGTGAAAGGCCCTGCCATAAGTGTAGACAGAGCAACTGCCGTCCGGCGAACAACCCTGGGCTACCGCCGCTGTGAATCGTCGACGCCATTCCACGGCCGAACCCGCGTGGGTGGCGCCAAGTCCCAGCAAACCCAAACCGATGGCCGTGGCTCCGAGACTTGCCAACAGTGTGCGACGCCTGAGCCGATGCACGCGACGAGGCTGAGAAACGTTGATCATCGCGCTCCGCGGACTTGCGGGAGAGGCAAGTGCTACCTCAAACAGTGTACCTTGCCGCGTTAGCTACCCGACGCGTAAGGCCGCTCGGGCACATGCCCGCCGGGTGGGCCGACCGCGCTTATCGCACTGGCGCTAGTCCCGGGGCAGAACCGCTCGGACCGGGTTGTCGTCAGCCTTCTCGCACCAGCGCGATGATCTGCTCGCCCCAGCGCTCCAGCTTGGCCGGGCCGATGCCCTCGATGCGAGCAAGCTCCCGCTGGTTACGCGGACGGGTGATCGCGATTTCTCTCAACGCTCGATCGTGCATGACCACGTAGGCGGGAACCGCGGTCTGCCGGGCCTGCTCGCGCCGCCACTCGCGCAATCGCTCGAACAGTGCCGCCGCCTCGCTGGGCAGCACCGTTTCGGAGTCGACATCGGAGTTGTCGACTGCTCCGTCTCTCCCTGGCCGGCGATCCCTCTTC
>CALBSQ010000357.1 GCA_937967325.1 uncultured Chloroflexota bacterium | reverse complement strand
TTGCGCCCCAGCTCGATCGTCTCGGCGATGCCGGTGCTCTCGTCGAACTCGTTCCAGGTCTCGACGGCCATGATCCGCCGCCCAGACCGCAGGGCGGCCGCCAACTGGCGGGCGTAGTAGGCGCCGTTCGCACGGTCGACGTATAGGCAGTGTCCCCCACTGTTGCCACGGCAGTCCGCGGCGCTGCCGAAACCCGGCCCAACTTCGGCAACGGTCAGCTTGGGGTCGGGGTTGTAGCCGTTCGCCGCGGCGCCCCAGCCGTAGAGGCCGTCGCTGTGCAGCACCTGCTGTGGGCTGACGCCCTTGCTGCTCTCCCATTGCACTTCGCGAACGATGTAGGGTCGCAGGCCGCCGAAGTCTCGCGCGAAGCGAGCGGAGAGGTCGTCAAGACTCGACTGATCGAGCCTGGCAACCCAGAGGGTGTCGTAGAGCCAGACGATCGGTTTGCCGTCGATTGCGGCCCAGTGGCGCGGCGGGATGCGTGAGAAGAAGTCGCGCACGTTGGCGTAGAAGTACGCCTTCCCATCGGGCGTAGTCAGATCGGCATTGGCCATGATCGTCGTGTCGTAAAACATCCCGAGCTTGAAGGGGTGGCCGGCCACCGCCATCTGATCCAGCGCGTCGACCATCGGCCGGATGCCCTCGGTGCTCCAGTCGTGTCCCGGGATCGGGTTGAACGACCGGCCGGGATGGCCCGGCTCGCCCCAGTAGACCGCCACGGCGAAGTCAATCCCAGCGGCCTGCATATCCTCGAACTGTCGCCGGTGGCTAGCCGGAAGAAGAAAACTGTAGTGCAACGGGTCCGGCTGATGGAGCGTCCGGCCAGGATCTAAGTAGGCAGGCTTCGTGAGATCGTCCCAGTAGAAGTAGTAGGTCGTGACCAACGGTTGCTTGGAGCTGAAGGTCGCCAACTCGGAGCCGGCGAAGCCGGGACCAAGGTACGGCCCCGCATGCGCCCAATCGAGCGGCCCCGGATCGTGGGGCGGCCCACCCGGCTGAAGGCGCTGAGGGTCGGGATTGAATTCGCTCCGGCTGGGAATGGGCGATGGCACAGTCGCAATCGTGGGCAGGTTTATCGGATCCGGCGTTGGCTCTATGGTGGGACTGGGCGTCGGCGTGGCCGCGGCGACGGGCGACGGGATCTGCGTCTGGCCGGTCTCCGTGGCCGGGACGGCCCGGCCCGGGAGCGAAAGGCGAGCGGGAGAAAGTGGGAGCGTAGTTCCGGCAGTCGTCCGCCCGCAGGCGCCGAGCAGGGTCGCGGCCAGCCACACACAAAGACTCGCGGCTACCCGACGCCTAGATAGGCGGACGCAAGAGCACCGACCTCTACCGGGTGGCTGAGTACGCCGCATCCTTTCATTGTAAGGGCCAAGGCGCCGCTTGCCGGTGTGCGCCGCCTGGGGACTAAATGGTGCGTCCGCCAAGTTCGGGGGGCTTCCGGTGGCTACGGACCCCCGGCGACTAAAGTCGCGGGCTACACCGCGGCGAAGTCCGCCTGCGCGGACTCCCAGGGGGCAGATCCGCATGGTGGCGGCCCGTCCGATCCAGCCCGCGAAGGCGGGCTTCGCAGGTCGTAGCCCGCGACTTTAGTCGCCAGGGGTCCAATGCCACCTGAACTTGCCGGACGCATCGGCTAACGCGCCCGGAGGGAGGGTACGGCGCCTAATCCATACTGGGCCTACATGCCCTTCTGGACAATGACCTCGCCCGTGATCGCCACGACTGGGCTTGAGAGTGGTCCGGCTTGCCGGTCCGTCGCCCACCGCTCGACCAGCCGCTCCGCGTCCGCCAGGCCGGTCGGGTCATCGAAGATGCTCACCGCCACGAGCACGCCGTCGCCCGAGTCCAGCAGCGCGAACGACACAAAGCCGGGCACGCGACTGACGGCGGTCGCCAGACGCCGACCGTCGGGCATCACGTCGTCCACGGAACCGGCCACGTGGTCGTAGCGGCGGATGGTGGCGTACATCGGCTCCTCCCACAGCCTGCTTGTCACCCGCGTTCGAGCGGGCGACTGTCAGTCTAGGCTGTGGGGCTCCAATCCGGCATCGGGAGATTGCGTAGTCCCTCGGAGCGTATCTCCTCGCGGTAACGCCGGGCTACTACGGAATTTACGTAGCCGGCGCCGGCTCGCGAGGAGCCATAGCGCGCCGGCCGGTATCCCGCTCGCCCGGGCGCTGCGCCGCCCAGTCCGCGACTTGCCAGCGGGAGCGGACGCCGAGCTTGGCGATCAGGTGCTGCACGTGGACCCCGACCGTGCGTATGCTGATCACCAGCGCATCGGCGATCTGGCGGTCGGTTAGCCCTCGCGCCAGCAGGCGCGCCACCTCCTCTTCTCGCGATGTAAGCGGCTCAGGTGGACCGCCGGGCGAGGTCGCGGCGGCAAGGCGCGACGAGGCGGGCGCGACCGGAGCCAGAGCTTCCTGCAGGGCCTGGTCCAGGGTCAGCGCTCGTCCTGCCGTCCACGCCCTCTCGAAATCAGGCTCGCCCAGTTGGCCCCGTAACGTCACGACAACGGGATCATGGTCCGCCCGGTTCATTGGGGCCAGCCCGACACCTAAGGTCTCGCACAACGCCGCCATTGCTCCCAGCATCCGGGCAGCCCGCCTCGGCTGCCCCTGAGCGGCGTATACCGCCGCCATATCCAGGAGGCCGAAAATAAGGAACGCCCGGTCGCCCACGGCGCGATGCCCGGCCAGCCCCTCCAGGATGAGCCTCCCTGCCCGGTCCGGACCGCCCTGTCGGAGGAGAGCGTACCCCAACATGGTCAGGGTGATGGCGATCCAGCGGACGTCCCCAACCTGGCGAAAGCGTTCCAGGCTCTCCTCCAGGAGCGTCGCGGAGCGCGCGGCATCGCCCTGAAACCGGATGGTGACGGCGAGGGTCGTGAGCGCGAGGGCGACGCCCCACGGATCGTCCGCGTCCCCATACAATGCCAGGCTCTGCTCCAAGAGCAGAACCGAACTGGCGAGCGAACCCTGACGCCGCCGCACCGCGCCCAGGTAGACGAGCGCCTCGGCGATCAGCGGGCGGTCGTGGAGTGGTCGCGCCAGGGCGAGGCACTCCTCCAGGAGCACCGCCGCCGCTTCCAGGTCGGTCTGCCACTGCGCCAGCCGCCCGCCGGCAAGCAGCGTCCTGGCACGCAGCGTCGCGGGGACGGCAGCGGCCAAGGGAGAGGCGAGCAGCGTGTCCAGCCAGCGTCGCCCCTCACTCAGATGACCGTGCGCATCCCAGAACGGGGCCAGCGCCACGGCCAGTCGCAGCGCGGACTCCACCTCACCGGAAGAGGCTGCGTAGTGGAGCGCCGCCCGCAGGTTATCCCGCTCACCTTCCAGCCGGTTCAGCCAGGCGACCTGGGCCGGACCGCGCAGCGCCGGGGCTGCCCGATCGGCCAGGGCGCGATAGTGGGCGGCGTGTGCCGCCCGGACGAGCTCCAGCCCGCCGCTGTCCTTCAGGCGCGCCAGGGCATACTGCCGCACGGGCTCCAGCAGGCGGTAGCGCGCCGTCGCCGTCCGCTCCTCCACCAAAAGCGGCGACTTATCCACCAGCCGGGACAGCACGTCCAGCACCTCGTCGGGAGGCAAGTCAGCTCCGATACACGCCGCCTCGGCGGCCTCCAGATCGCAGCCGCCCGCGAACACCGCCAGCCGCTCGAACACGGCCTGCTCGGCCGGGGTCAGCAGGCTGTAGCTCCAGTCCAGCGCCGCGCGCATCGTCTGCTGTCGCGTCGGCGCCGCCCGGCCGCCCCCGGTCAGCAGTCGCAGCGCGTCGTCCAGCCGGTCCAGGATCTGCTCGATGGCCAGCACCCGCGCGCGCGCCGCCGCCAGCTCCAGCGCCAGGGGCAGCCCCTCCAGACGGGCGCAGACCTGCCCGATCGTCGCCGCGTTCGCCTCGGTCAGGCGGAACCCGGGCGCGACGGCCTGTGCTCGCACCACAAACAGCTGGACGGCCGGGTAGGCGGCCAGCTCCGCCAGCGCGACCGCTTCGTCGAGCTCGGGCGCGGCGAGGGCCGGCACGCGCCATTGGCGCTCGCCAGCGACTTGCAGCGGCTCGCGGCTGGTGGCGAGGAGGCGCAGGCTTGGGCAGGACGACAGCAGGCGCTCGGCCAGCTCGGCGCAGGCGTCGACCAGATGCTCGCAGTTGTCCAGCACGAGCAGGAGTGGCTGCCGGCCCAGCCAGGTCAGCAGTGTGTCGACGAGTGGCGCCGCCGACGTGTCCTGGATGCCGAGCGCCGCGGCCACCGCCTGGGGTACCACCCCGGGGTCGGTTATCGGTGCGAGCTCGGCCAACCAGGCGCCGCCGGGGAGCGCCGCTTGCAGGTCGGCGGCGACCTGCAGCGCCAGGCGGGTCTTGCCGCAGCCGCCCACACCGGTCAGGGTCACCAGTCGCGTCTGGTCCTGCAGGATGAGCGCGCGCAGCGCCGCGGCCTCGCGCGCCCGGCCGATCAACGGGGTGCGCGGCGCAGGGAGATTGGTTCGCGCCGGGGGGGAGGGTGTCGAGGACTCGGCGCCGGCGGCCCTGGCAACCGGTCGCTCGGCGAAGAAGGCGGCCTGCTCGGCCTTCGACAGCCCCAGGGCTTCCGCCAGCCACTGGCGCGTGTGCGGGTAGGGCCGCCGGCGCGCCCCGCGCTCCAGCGCGCTGATCGTCGACGCCGCCAGTCCGACGCGCTCGGCCAGCGCCTCCTGGGTGAGGCCCGCCCGCGCACGGTAGGTGCGCAACTGCTCACCGAAAGCGGGTGGCTGCTCTTGCATGCCAGCGTCTGTACCCATCGATGGCTCGGCGACAGCACCGGGAGCGGACGCTTTCGGTATCCGTTCGAAGCGTCCGATCATGTTCGCGCGCGGGTACCGGATTGTAGCACGAGGCAACTGTGCGAGCGCACTGTATGGGAAGTGTGCGGCCGCGTGCCTGGCGCCGGCGGCAGCGACGGCGCATCCTGGAGATGGGCGGCGCCGGCGAACGGCTCGCGTCCCCGTACACGCGCAGAGTGAGGAGGCACGGCATGACCAGGATGTCGGCGTGGTTCAGGGCGCTGGCCGCCATGGCGGTCCTCGCGCTCGCGGCGGCGTGGGCGCCCGGCCGTGCTGGGGCGGCGCCGGCGCCAGCGCCCCAGACCTTCAGCTACACGGGGAAGCTGCAGACGTACACGGTCCCGGCCGGCGTGACGGCGATCACCATCCAGGCCACCGGGGCATCCGGCGAGGGACATGGCGCCGTCATCCAGGGCGACTTTGCCGTGACGGCAAACGAGCAGCTCACCATCCTCGTGGGCGGCAAGGGTGGAAAGGGAGCAGGCAGCGCCAATCCCGGCGGCGGGGGCGGCGGCTCCTTCGCGTGGAGCGGCACGGGCATCGTCTCCACCAGCAATCTCCTCGTCGCCGCCGGCGGCGGCGCGGGCCCCGGCTGTGATGGCCCGGAGGATGCCGCGGTCGTCGTCACCGCGGGCAGCGCCACCGATGGCGGCGCCGGCGGAGCGTCTTTAGATACCACCGCCGGCGGCGGGGGCGGCGCGGGCCTCACCGGCAACGGTGGACAGGGAGCAGGTAGCCCCAATGGCGGCGGCGGCGGCGGCGGCCAGGCTATCGCCGCGGGCGGCGCGGGCGGCGCGGGCGGCGTGGGCGACGCCAGCCGCTTCGGCGGCGTGGGCGGCGGCGGCGGCTTCGGCGGCGGCGGCGGCGGCGGCGGCTACAGCGGCGGCGCTGGCGGGGACTGCAACCAATCCAGCACCGGTGCAGCCGGCGGAACCTCCTTCAACGGCGGTACCAATCAGAAAAATACGGTGAGCCAGGCGAGCGGCGACGGCCAGGTGATACTCACCTTCGGGATGCGCAGCACGACCGCGCTGACCTCATCCTCGCCGAACAACACCTCGGCCTACGGCCAGGCGGTGACCTTCACGGCGTCGGTGGCCCCCAAGTCCGGAACCGGCACGCCGAGCGGCACGGTGGACTTCTCCGACGGCACGACCAAGCTCGGCAGCGGCACGCTCAACGGCCAGAGCCCCGATCAGGCGACCTTCACCACCAGCGCCCTGGCGGCCGGCGGCCACACGATCACGGCCACCTACAGCGGCGACAACGCATTCACGACGAGCACCGCGGCGGCGCTCACCCAGACGGTCAACCAGGCCACGCTCACCGTCACGGCGGACAACCAGACGATCGCCTTCGGCGCGGCCATCCCGGCGCTGACCTATACGCCCGGCAGCTTCGTCAACGGCGACACGGCGGGCGTGCTGAGCGGCGCGCCCACCCTAGCGACCAGCGCCACTTCCTCCAGCCCGCCGGGCGGCTACGCCATCGCCATCAGCCAGGGGACCTTGGCGGCGGACAACTACACGTTCAGCTTCGCCAACGGCACGCTCACCGTCACCAAGGCCGGCCAGACCATCAGCTTCGGCACGCCTACCGGCACCCCGAGCTACACCTACTTGACCGACGCCAGCTTCACCGTGGGCGCCACGGCCTCCTCCGGCCTGCCCGTCACCTTCAGCAGCACGACCGGCGGCGTCTGCACCGTCTCCGGGACGACGGTCAGCATCGTGGGGGGCGGCGCCTGCCCCATCACCGCCAGCCAGGCCGGCAACGCCGACTACCTGGCGGCGCCCGATGAAGTCCGCTCCTTCACCGTCAACCCGGCCGGCCAGACCATCACCTTCACCCCCCTGACCGGCGCGACCTATGGCGCGGCGCCGCTCGCGCTCCGCGCCGCCGCCTCCTCCAGGCTCGCCGTCAGCTTCACGACCACGGGCCCGTGCGTGACGAGCGGGGCGACCCTCGCCATCACCGGCGCTGGGCTATGCGCGGTGACGGCCCATCAGGCCGGCAACAGCGGTTTCTCGGCCGCCGGGGATGTCACCAACTCCTTCACCATCGGCAAGGCAACGCTCACCGTCACGGCGGACGACCAGGCCACCGTCTACGGCGCGCCAATCCCCGCGCTCACCTTCATGCCCAGCGGCTTCGTCTACAAGGATACGGCGAGCGTGCTGGGCGGGGCGCCCAGCCTCTCCACCACGGCCGCGGCGGGCAGCCCGCCGGGAAAGTATCCCATCAGCATCGGCCAGGGCACCCTGGCCGCGGCCAACTACACCTTCACCTTCGTGCCCGGCGCCCTCACCATCAGCAAGGCGCAGACCACGACCACGCTCGGCGCGAGCCCGAACCCGGTGGTCTTCGGGCAGCCGGCGACGCTCACGGCGACGGTGGCGGTCGTCTCGCCCGGGGCGGGCCTGCCTGGGGGGATGGTGACCTTCCTGGCCGATGGCGTCGCGCTGGGCACGGGCACACTGGACGGCCAATCGCCCGACCGGGCCACGCTGATCGTGCGCGGGCTGCAGGTCGGCGGCCACCTGCTCACGGCCAGCTACGGCGGTGACACCGACTTCGCGGGCAGCGCGACCAGCGGCCCGCTCAGCGAGGCGGTGGGCTGCACGCGGACCGTCAGCGGCGCGGCGGGAACCGTCGTCGTGACCAGCGGCGCTGCCTGCGTCGCGGCCGGGACCAAGGTCGCCGGCAGCATCATCGTCCAGCCCGGGGCGGCGCTCTATCTCAACGGCGCGAGCGTGGGCGGCAGCGTCCAGGCGCAAGGGGCGAGCGAGATCTCGATCTGCGGCGGCACGCTGGGCAGCCTGTCGGTGAGAGGCGCCTCGGGCTACGTGCTGCTCGGCGGCGACGGCGACGACCCGGCGGCGCACTGCGCGGCCAACACGATCCAGGGCGCGGCAGTCCTGGACGGCAACCGGGGCGGGCTGGAGCTGGGCGGCAACCAGATCACGGGCAGCGCCCAGGTCACCAACACCGGTGGCGCGGGGCCGGACGCGGAGGACGTGACGAGCGAGATCGAGGGGAACCAGATCGGCGGCGACCTGATCTGCTCGGGCAACAGCCCCGCCCCAACCGACGACGGCCGGCCCAACAGGGTGGCGGGCGCCCACACCGGCCAGTGCGCCGCGCCGGGCTTCTAGGCGACAATCGGAGCGAGTGACCGGGGCAGCACCGTCAGACTGCCCCCCCCTCGCTCGGGCAGGCACGACCAAAGACCCCACCGTCAGCGGACCGCACCGCACGGACGCGCGGCTGGACGTTCGCCGCGGCCTCCACGATGACCCGCCCGTTTGACGCACGGTCC
Source organism: uncultured Chloroflexota bacterium (assembly GCA_937967325.1). GTDB lineage: Bacteria > Chloroflexota > UBA4733 > UBA4733 > UBA4733 > UBA4733. The sequence goes on along the minus strand of CALBSQ010000357.1, from coordinate 5,584 downwards.
CGTTATGCCACCACGCTCACGCGCGTCTCGCCCTGCTCGTGGCTGGCCGGTCGGACGACAATCTCGACATCGTTGCCGAGCCGTGTCAGAAAGCGGATGAGACGGTCGACGGAGAAGTCCCGCAGGCGCCCCGCGTGGAGCGCCGAGAGGTTCGGCTGGTCGATCCCAAGGCTCTCGGCCGCGGCCACGTGGGTGAGCCCCCGCTGCCGAATCACCTGGTTGATCCGGTAGGCGAGCTGAGCCTTGAGCAACGCTTCCTCTGGGTTGGCTACCCCGATGTCCGCGAAGACGTTGCCGCTTCCGACCGTGACGGGGATGTCCGCGCTGTCTTGTCGGTCCGTCATGTGCTCTTACCTCCCGTGTTCCCGGATCCATTTCTGGTGAAACTCCTGTGCCCTGCGCAACCGTGCTTCGATTAGGTCGAGATCTCGCCGGCTGGTCGCGCTGCCGCGTGTGGATTTTTTCTGGAAGCAGTGCAGGACGTAGACCGCGTCGGCAAAGCGTACCGTATTGACCACCCGGTAAGTATCGCCGTCGAAGTCCTCGACCAGATCCAATATCCCAGCGCCGTGGTAGCCGCGCAGCGGCTTCGCATTCGGAGGCTTGTCCCCCAACTGCGCGACGAAGAGGGCGTAGCCCACAGCGTCTTGGACCTCATCGGGGAACTCCCTCAAGTCCGCGCGGCTTGCTCCAATCCAGACGACTGGCTTCAGGCGATCACTCCGTTAATGAGCACTGTCCCAGTGTCCCCACATGGGCATGGGATGTCAAGGGAAAGGGGGCGCCGGAGCCTCTCGGAGCGTCTGCGCTCGCCCGGCCTGGCCCCACAGGTTAGCCCTGACGCGGCCAGGCCGGCCCAGTACTGTCACGTCACCTGCTAAGCCGCCCGCTAGTTGTCCTTGGCCCCTTGCGCGACCCAATCGGCGATCTTCTGGATGTCCGCGGCCGGCAGCGGCGCGCCGCCGCGCGGCATGCGCGCGCCGATGGTCTGGGTCCCCTTCACCTTCTGCACCAGCAGGCTGCTGTCCGCGTCGCCCGCCTTCACTACGGCGCCGTCCTTGCCGCCAGCCATGAGGTCGGCGAAGCTCAGCAAGGACAGACCGCCGGGCTTGGCGCTCCCGTGGCAGCCTGTGCAGTTAGCCTGGACGATGGGCTGGATGTCGGCCTTGAAGCTGACCGGCGCTCCCGCCGCGGCACCCGAGCTCGACGTGCCGCCGGCACTCGCCGCGGACGATGCGACAGAGGTTGGCGCCGAGCTCACCGTGCTCGCCCTAGCGGTCGGGCTGCTCGCCGCACTGGACGTTGGGGTGCTGGCTGCGCTGGTCGCACTCGTCGAGGCCGCGGTGGTAGCGGCGCTGGTGGCGGCCGAACTGGTGAGCGCGGCGGTGGACGCCGTCCCACCACTCGCCGTCCCACCACTCGCCGTCCCCGTCGCCGAGCTGCCACAGGCGCTGAGCGCCAACACGAGCGCAATCGGGAAGGCGCGTCGGACCTCGCGTATGGATCGCATCGGTTGCCTGCCTCCTTCGACTCTAGATTCTGCCGGCGAATGCGAGCGCCCCGATCGGGTGCGGTACACGTTCGCCGCTGCCGATCAGCATTCCCTGCTCCAGGTCAAGGCGCCACGGACCCACGCCCGCTAGCGGTACGGGCTTGGGTCGGAACGGCAGTCAGACCAAGGTCTGATGGGGCGTTGGGCTTCGGTCGCGGGAGGTCAGTCGCTCGACCGCTCCTCGCCCAATCCCGCCTTGTGCGCCAGGAGGGCAGCCTCCACCCGGCTGCGCACGTGCAGCTTGCCCAGGATATTGGTCATATAGTGCTTGATGGTCTTCTCGGCCAGGCAAAGTCGATCACCGATCTCCTGGTTGCTCAGGCCGCTCGCCACCAGCTCGATCACCTCTCGCTCCCGAGCGGTCAGCTCGTCGAGCGGCTCCGGCTTGCGCGGACGGGACAGCTCGCGCAGCAGCAGCCAGGCCAAGCGCGGGGCGACGTACACCTCTCCCGCCGCCACCGAGCGGACAATGCCGATCAGCTCCCGACCGGCGACGCCTTTGAGGACGTAGCCGGAGGCGCCGGCCTTCATGGCCGCCACCACGTCGTCCTCGTCGTCCGAGGCCGTCAGTACCACGATCTTGGTGGCGGGACAGGCCGCGGCGATCGAGCGCGCCGCGGCCAGCCCGCCCCCCGGCATGGTGATGTCGAGCAGCGCTACGTCCGGCAGATGCTCCTTCGCCAGGTGCAGCGCACCGGCCGCCGTCGCGCTCTGCCCGACGACACTCACATCCGGCGACGACCGCAGTGAGGCGACGAGACCCTCCAGGTACAGCGGGTGGTCGTCGGCAACGACGATTCGGATTCCATCGATCACTCCGTCGCCTCCTCGATGAGGGGCCAGTACATCTGCACGGTGACGCCGTGCCCCGGGGCGGAGTCGAGCTGGAAGCCGCCGCCCAGCAGCTCCGCTCGCTCCCGCATGCCGGCCAACCCGAGATGGCCCGCCGGTTTGGCCACCGATGGATCGAAGCCCGGCCCCCCGTCGGGGACGGCGAGGCGCAGCAGATCGTTTTCAGACCAAAGACGCGCCCGCACGTCGACACCGCCAGCGTGTCGTGTGGCGTTGGACAGTGCCTCTTCCAACGAGCGCACCAGGGCGATCTTCACCGCCAGCGGCGCCTGCTCCGGCGCCTGATCCAGGTGGAGCTGCACCGCCGTCCCGCTGCGTCGCTCGTGTCCCTGAACGGCGCGCTCCGCCACCTCGGTGACCGTGAGCGGCGCCAGCTCCGGCAGGCGCAGACCGGTGGCGATGGCGCGCACCTCGCCGAGAGCGTCCTGGACCGCCCGCTGCACGATCGCCAGCTCCTCGTCCCGACGTCTGGGATCACCGTTGAAGAGCGCCGGCCCATCCAGGCGTAGCAGGGCCAGGGCGAGCGCCTGGGCCGGTCCGTCGTGCAGGTCCGCCCCGATACGACGCAGGGCCCGTTCGTTCAGGGCGGTCGTCCGGCTGGCGGCATGGCGTACCCGCTCGTGCAACCGCCGGTTCTGCTCTAGCAGGCGCGACAGTTCCTCCACCTTCTCCCGCAACGCCCGTTGCTGGCGCACGATGGTGTCGCTCCCCCGCCGGACGATGCCGGCCAGGACGAGATACAGCACCAGCGTCGTCCCGGCGACCACCGCCCAGGTGCGCCAGCGCGCCGCGTCGATAGCCCCCTCGAGCTCGTCCGGCCGCAGGTAGAACTCCGTGACGGCGATGATACGCTCCTGCATCCCATCACGGACCGGCACGTACACCTCCACCAGCCGGTTCCAGTGCGCCTGCTCGTAGGCGTCTTCGGGGGCCTTCAGGTTGCTCACTCCCACAAAGACGCCGCCGCGCATGGCGCGGGTGAGCCCCACGCCCGCCGGGAACGCATGACCGATCAGGCCCGGATCGGGGCTGTACAGCACCTCGCCGTTGAGCGACCAGACCTTAAAGGCCACGACGCGGTCAGCCAGCGGCGTGCTGGTCAGCAGCCAGGTGAGGCTCTTCACTTCCGACGCCTCGAGCCGGGGGCGGCTCGCCAGTCCTTGCAGCCGCGGCGCGACCACGCTGTCCACGTACAGGGCGGTGATGGCCGCTGTCCGATTGAGCACGCCATTCTCGATCTGGCGGCTGACCAGCACGCCGATGACGAGCATGCCGGCGATCGAGACCACGAGGTTTGCCAGGAGGAACTGGGTAGACAGCGTCCAGGGCGGCCGCAGCCAGGCGGCGACACGCCGGGCCGCCCCTGTGCGCGGCAGGGTATTGGCCTCCGCGTCCTGGAGCATGGCGCACCCTCCCCCACTGTACTCCCATTGTACGGATGGCGCGTGCTTGATCGTAGGGACCAGCGTCACATGATGCATCAGACCAAAGTCCCAAGCGTTCGCAGCGCACCCGGCCGTCACAGCCAGTGCCGATCGACGATTGACTAGCGGCGAGTCCCAGCACGCGGTCCGGCCGCCGGGACATGGTATGCTAGTATTCAATGGAATACTTGAGTACTTGATTAGATAGGACCGGGCCGATGGGTCAGCGTGCCTTCAAGGAGCAGCTCTACGCGCAGTTCGCCCGGCTGGGCCAGGCGCTGGCGAGCCCGGCGCGGCTGGAGCTGCTCGACCTTCTGGCGCAGGGCGAGCGCTCGGTGGAGGAGCTTGCTGCCGAGGCCGATCTCTCCCTGGCCAACGCCTCCTCCCACCTGCAGGTGCTCCGGCGCGCGCACCTGGTGGCGAGCCGCAAGGACGGCCTGCGCGTGCGCTACCGCCTGGCCGACCCCGCCGTCTACCGGCTCTGGTCGGCGCTGCGGCAGGCCGGCGAGCGCCAGCTTGCTGAGATCGATCGCCTGGTGGGGACGTTCCTCCGCGACCGGGGGAGCCTGCGGGCGATCTCTCAGGAAGAGCTGCGCCGCAGGCTGACCGACGGTCAGACAGTGGTCCTCGACGTTCGGCCCGCCCTGGAATACCGCCAGGGGCACATCGCCGGCGCGCGCTCCATCCCCCTGGACGAGCTGGAGGTCCGATTGGACGAGCTCGACCCGCGCCGGGCTGTCGTGGCCTACTGCCGCGGTCCCTACTGCGTCTTCGCCGACGAGGCGGTGGCGCTGCTCCGTGCCCGCGGCTTCGGCGCGGCACGCTACGACGAGGGTTATCCGGAGTGGGCGGCCGCCAGCCTCCCGGTTGCCGGTGAACCGGTCGCGGCCGGCTTCTGAGCATTGGCAGAACAGAAAGGACGAGTCCTATGATCTTCCGGCAGATCCTGCACCCTGCGACGGGGTGCGCCTCCTACATCTTCGGCTGCACCGGCAAGAAGGCGCTGGCCGTCGTCGATCCCCACGCGGCGCACGTGGATGACTACCTGGCCGTGGCGACGGCGGCCGAGGCCCCCATCGTCGCCATCGTGGAGACCCACGTGCAGGCGGACCACCTCTCGGGCGCGCCCGAGCTGGGCCGCCGCACCGGCGCTGACATCTACCTGCACGAAGCCGCGGCGGTCGCCTTTCCCCACGCCACGCTGCGCGACGGTCAGGAGCTGACGCTCGGCAACGACTACCTGCGCGTCCTGCATACGCCGGGCCACAGCCCGGATAGCATCTGCCTCTTCGTCGGCGACCGAACCCGCGGCGAGGACCCCTGGTTTGTGCTGACCGGCGACACGTTGTTCGTCGGGGACGCCGGCCGGCCTGATCTCTCCGCGGGAGAAGGCGGGCCGGACACGGCGGCCGCGGCGTCCGCCCTCTACGACAGCCTCCAGCAACTGCTGGCGCTGCCCGATGATCTGGAGCTCTACCCCGCCCACTTCGCCGGCTCCGCCTGTGGCCGCTCCATGAGCGGCAAAGCGAGCTCCACCATCGGCTTCGAGCGCCGCTATAACCCCGCGCTGCGCCCACTCCGCGGCGAGGAGTTTGTTGCCTTCATGCTGGCCGACCTCCCCCCGGCGCCGCCCGAGCACGAGCTGATCCGCGAGGCCAACCGCCTCGGCCACGGGCAACTCGTCTCCCCCGCCCGCCGCTAAGTCGCCGCGATGCGCCTCCCGCTCGCCACCGACGCCTCTCCCATCGCGCTCGGG
>CALBSQ010000356.1 GCA_937967325.1 uncultured Chloroflexota bacterium | reverse complement strand
GGCACAGAGACCTGCCCCTACCCGGACGGCTCGGAATGGCATGCCGCACGACAACCGGCCCACTAGATGGGAACGCCGGGCGCAGCAATGCAGCGGCACGTGCCATGCCGCCGCCACTGGCTCACCCGGCTCGGTCCCGCGATCGTCGTCATCGCAGCCGCGGCGGTCGCACCGCGCAGGCCGCGAGGAGGACGAAGACCAGCGCCAGGACACCTTCTATTTCTACGTTGAGCCGCCACAACGGCGCATGCCAGATGCCGGCCAGCGGCGGCTGCTCGACGCCGGTGAGAAAGCCGGGGATCGGCAGCATCGCGACGTAGGGCGCCACGCCCGGGCCTCCAGGATTCGGCAACACCGACAGCAAGGCGTCGAGCGGATTGGCCGCCGACGCGATCCAGGCCAACGTGGGCACTTCCGGCGGCCCGCCGGTGAGAGGACGCGTCGGCGCATTCAAGACGGTCGCCGCGATGGTCGTGCCGAAGACCAGGAGAAAGGCGAAGGCATAGCTGAGGGCGATCGACGTCTGCGTTCGCTTGCTCAGAGCCGACGCGCAGATGCCGCCGGTGGCCAGCGCTGTCGCTGCCGTCGCGTAGAGCAGGTAAATGCGCAGCAGCGTCTGTGGCGCCACGCCTCCGAACAAGAAGACCAGGCTAAAGACCGGGAGCGAACCGAAAATTACGACAACCAGAAAACCAACGGTGCTGACCAACTTGCCGGCCACGATCCCAATCCCAGATAGTCGCGTCAACAAGAGCAGCTCGAAGGTGCGCCGTTCGCGCTCACCGCTGATCGCCGCCGCCGTCAGCGCCGGCGTCAGGAAGGCGATGAGCAGCAGCTCAAACGAAGCAAGGGTATTGAACAGCTCCGGTCCTTGGGCCGGTCCCTGTGCCCCGCCGTACGCTCCGCTGGCCGACACTTGGGTGGCGTAGATCTGGCCCAACGCAATCGCGGCGAGGATCCCGAGATGAAGGCCGATTACCAGCGCTGGGCGCCAGGTGCGCATCCTGCCCAGTAGGTCCTTGCTGACCACGCCGACGAGCGTCACGCCGCCTCCATCGAGCTGCGCACCGCTGCAAAGTAGACGTCTTCGAGCGAGACGGGGCGCCTACCGTAGCGCAGGACCCGGCAGCCGGCGCGGCCGAGCAGCACGAAGAGGTCCGCGTCGACTTCTGGACCGCCGGCTGCCTGCACGTCGAGCGCCGCTCCGTTGACGGTGATTCCCGTGACCGCCGGCTGGCGGCGCAGCGTCTCGACGGCTAAACGGGCCGAGAGTTCATCGACCAACCGTATCTGCAACGGTCCGGACAACGATGGCTCTGCCAGCAACTCCGCCACACTGCCCTGCAGGAGGAGACATCCGCCATGCACGATGGCCGCATGGGTGCAGATGTCGCCCAGCTCGGGCAGGATGTGCGAGCTGATGACTACCGTCTTCCCCATCTGCGACAGCTCTCGCAGCAGCGTCTGCATCTCCATCCGCGCCAGCGGGTCCAAGCCGGAGGCCGGCTCGTCCAGTAGCAGGATCGGGGGATCATGTACGAGACAGCGCGCGATACCGAGACGCTGTTTCATGCCGCGCGAGAGCACGTCCACGAATGAGCTCCGACGGTCAGTCAGCCCGACGATCGACAACAGGTCGTCCAGCAGTTGTCTCCGTCCACCCCGCCCCACCCCGTGCGCGGTGGCGTAAAAGTCCAGGTACTCCAGGACCGTGAGGTCGTCGTAGACGCCGAAGCTATCCGGCATGTAGCCCAGCACCCGACGAACACGGCGCGGATGTGTCGCGACGTCGCTGCCGCCGACGCAGGCTCGGCCGGCGGACGGCGCCAGCGACGTGGTGAGGATGCGCAGTGTCGTCGTCTTGCCGGCGCCGTTGGCGCCCAACAAGCCGAAGATGCTGCCTTCGTCGATGCTGAGGTTCAGATCGCGCAGCGCCCAGGTGTCGCCGTAGCGCCGGCCCAGGTGGGTCGTGGTGATGATTGGCGTCATCGACCCGGCTCCGAGCGCGTGAAGCCGATCGTCATCGGCCCGAGCGTCACGATACCGGTGCCGGAGTGCTCCAGCCGGAACAGCATTGTCCCATCGGCTCCGAGAAACCGGCTGAGCTGGTTGGTCCCAATCGTGGCGTCCAGCTCGGTCGCGACGAACTTGGGCGCCTGCGCGACGGCCGGCGCCGGAATGGTCAACAATTGCGGCCGCGGGGTAGGTGTGCCGTGGGTTGGCGTCGCCCCGGCGGTCGGATTTGCCACCGCCTTGGATGCGACGGCTACGGCGAAGCCCTGGCTGGAGAACGATGGGAACGGCGCCGCCTGCGTCTGGACCTGCGTAACAGCCACCTGGGTCACGGCGTCGTAGGCTCCGGTAGCTCGGTCGTACGCGCTGATCGACATGCTAGAGGACGACTGGCTGCCGGGTATGGTCACGCTGAAGGTCACGCTCCGCACGCTTGCAGGGGGGATGGGAAGGCGCCCAACGACGGTCAGATCGCCGTTGCCCAAGGCTACATTCGCGCCCTGGGTCGGGGCGTTGCCATTGACCGACCAGAGATGCACGGGAATCAGGCCCGGCGGGACGACAGCGGTATGGTCGACGTCAACGGGTAGGCCGGCTGCCAGCAATCCGATGCCTGCCTGAGGAACCGGAGCGCCGTCGACGAGGGGCGGGGACCCGGCCGGCGGCGTCCATCCCAACAAGAACACGGGGCCGAGCTCGGGGGCGACGGAGCTGTAAGGACCGAAGAAAGTCCAGAACGCGCTGACCACCTGTTGCCGTAGGCGCATCTGGCGCAACACCGCCGGCGGTAGATCATTTTGGGCCGGCGAATAGCCGTAGACCTGGCCGAGTGGCGCGGCCGGCGCCGTTGGCGCCCGTCGCAGGTCGACGTGAGCGGAGCGTCCTGGCGCTAGCGTGCCCAGCCGCTGCGCGCCCCACGGTCCGCTGACCACGCAATCTTCCAGCGCCTGGCTCGTGTGGTTGACGATTGTGCCGGAGATGCCGGTACCGTCCACGCCGAGGCTGGCGTCGATCCCGGCAGCTCCTATTGTCCACGCATCGCTCCGAATGGCGCGCATGCCCCACCGCGGTACGGGAAGCAGATCCACCCGGGCTGACGCCGAGTGAACGTCGAGGCCAACCGACGGCTCCGGTGTAGGCACGCCGGCGATGGGTGGTGCGTAGCGCTTATAGGCAGTCACCGGCAGGCTGGTGATCGGGCCGGGCTGACCAAGCTGTAGGTGATAGTACTGTTCCGGTGGCGCGAACAGGCCTACAAAGGTTAGCAGCTTGCCCACGTGCGCGCCAGGCGGGAACTCCGTCACGGTGATGGTGTTGACCACCGTTGGACTGCCCTTGGTCCGAAAGGCCACGCCGTAGGTCAAGATGGCGAAGCCGGCGGCGAGCGCCGGCAGCGTCAGCCAGCTGAGTCCCCGCCGCCGCATGCGGCGGAGCAGGAGGTAATTGACGGGCGCCGCCAGTACGACGTAGAGGGCGAGGAGGACGGCGAGGATCCGCAGGGATGGCGGCAGGTCGGCGGATATCGTGCTCAGCGGACCGCCCATATTCCCGTAGGGGTCATTGGCCATCTGCAGAGGGGACGACGGGGCGAGGAGCGTCGCCGCTGGCAGCGCCAGCACCAGGAGTCGCCTCCAGAGCTCGGGGGTCGCGGCCCAGTGGAGGAGGGGCTCCGCGCAAAAGTCCAGGGCGGAGAAGACCACGGCGCCGCTGCCACGCTGCGCCAGCACGAGCAGCGGCACTCCAGGCTGCCCGACTAGAACCGTGCCCTCCGCGGCCGTGGCCGCCGTCAACAGCGCCGGTTGACGGACGGGCGGCGCGCTTTCGACAAACGTCCCCATCATCTGAAGATCGTTGACGGTTTGCAAACGAGGGCTACGAATGGGAATCAGATCCTGGGGGAGACCGGCTGCCACGCGCTCCCAGCCGGCGCCCCCCGCGAGCAGCAGCACCCCGCCCTGCTGGACCCAGCCATCCAACGCGGTGCGCTGCTCGGCGCTCAGCACGCTGGTCGTCGCGTTGTCCAACACGAGCGCGTCAAAGCTGGCAAGCTCGCTGGGCTGGACGGGCAGCTCGAATGGCGTCATGGCGGCAACGTCGGGCGTCTCCGCGCCACCGCTGTTGGCGTGCGGCAGGGACGACTGTTGCAGCGACGGGAGCATCGCTCGCGTATCCGACACGAACCCCACCAACAACTGGCGATTGCCCAGGACGGTGATCGGCGCCCTAACTCCGACGACCGCGTGCCCGGGGGCGACCAGATCGAGCGAGACCTCACGTGCCAGCGAGCGCAACGGAACGTCCAACTGGAATACCTTGTGGGAGCCGTGTGGCAAGGTGACGGTCAGGCTGTACCGCGTGCGAAACAACTCCGGCGGTCCCGGCGCGGCCGGCCCCGCCGGGTCTTGGGGATCAATTGCTACCAAGGTGGCGGTCACGTCGGCGCCGCTGTTCGTCACTGCCGCGAGAATAGGGAGGGAATGTCCGATGCGTCCGTACCCATCGAAGCCGGCGGTGACCTGAAGTGTCAGGTCCGCTGTCGCTGCCGCGTCCGCCGGCAGCGCCCGCCAGGCGCCGCTCAGGCCGACCACGAGCAGACTGAGCACGACAAACGGAGACACGCTCCTCGGCACTCGCCACTCCGGCTTGCAATCTCACGCCACGGTACGGCGCTCTCTTAGGAATATAGACGCTCGCGCCGTCGGAAGGTTCCACTCCCAACCCCTAACCCCCAGCC
>CALBSQ010000355.1 GCA_937967325.1 uncultured Chloroflexota bacterium | reverse complement strand
GTGCGCATGAGCATACGCAGGCCGCCTTTGGCCGCGCAGTAGGGCACGTTGGTCGGCATCGGCAGGTCCTCGTGGACGCTGGAGATGTTGATGATGCGCCCGGCCGTGCCCTGCGCGACCATCTGCTTGGCCGCCGCTTGGGCGCAAAGGAACGGGCCGGTGAGGTTGACGGCGATGACCTTGTCCCACAGCTCCTGCCCCACGTCCAGGAACGGTACCTTGTGCTCGATGCCGGCATTGTTGACGAAGATGTCCAAGCGGCCGAAGCGCTCGACCGTCGCGGCGACTAGACGCTGGACCTGGGCGCGGTTGCTGACGTCGGCTTCGACGGCGATGGCCTTGCCGCCGCTGGCTTCAATCTGCTGCACGGTCTGGGTGGCGGCGTCCGCTGTGCCGACGTAATCGATCGTCACGGCGGCGCCCTCCTGGGCGAAGCGACGGGCTATCGCTTGCCCAATCCCCGTCGCCGCTCCGGTGACGATCGCCACTTTGCCTTGCAATCGCATAGTGATGCCTACCTTATCTGTGAGTCCGGCGCCCGGTACCGGGCGCCGTGCTGTCCAACGACGGCACTTCAAGAACTGTACCAAAGCAGTCCCCAGGATGTTACGGGAGCGCCTACCCAGCGTCATGTAGTGGACGGGTGCATAGTCGCACGTCTTCTCACCGGGGGTTAGCGTGGTTGTGCATCGCTTCTTGCTGGCGGTGATCGCTGCCATGGTCATGGCATTGCCCGCCGCCATGCCGGCCGCCGGAGCCGCCGATTGCCGGTTCGTCCTCGGCTTCGCGGCGCTGGCCGCTGTGCTCCCACAGGATGAGGTGGGCCAGTGCCTGGACAACGAGCAACACAACCCGGCCAACGGCGATGGGCTGCAACACACCACCGGCGGCCTGCTCGTCTGGCGCAAGCACCCGCAAGCGGGTACCCGTAACTGGACCGCGTTCACCGATGGCTATCATACCTGGATCAACGGGCCGAACGGGCTGGAGGAGCGGCTCAACAGCCAGCGCTTCCCCTGGGAGGCCAACCGCGACGGGCTGCCGGTGGTCACCGATCACCCGGTCGGCCAGCCGCCAGCGCCGCGGCCGAACGCGGACTTGCGCACGATCCTCTTCGCCGATCCGCGGCACGGGTGGGCGGCCGGCGCTGGACGGATTGTCGCCACGACCGATGGCGGCCTGTATTGGAGCACCCAATACACCGGCCCGGCCGTCATCCAGCAGCTCGACTTCCTTAATGCGAGCGATGGCTGGGCGCTGGGACGCCAGGAGTTGCTGCACACGACCGATGGCGGCCAGAACTGGCAGCCTGCTACTGAGCCGCCCCAACCGTTAGACCAGATTCACTTCCTCGGCCCAACCGATGGTTACGGCGTCGCTGACGGCACGCTCTACCGAACGGCCGATGGGGGCGCCACCTGGCAGCCGCTGACCACGCCAATCGCGGCCGGCGGCCTCTGCTTCGTGAGCCAATCCACGGGCTGGATCGTCAACACCAGCGTGTTCCTCGGTCACGGCCATCCCACGCCGACCATGCCGCCCACGGCGCTCTACGCCACGGCCGACGACGGACAAAGCTGGCAACCGGTCGCCCTGCCCTCGGCGGTGGCCCGCTTCGGTGGCTTGGGTCAGGAGCTGCAGTGCGCCCCGCCCGGCGTCCTCTGGGACCTCTTCGTCGGCGAGCCGGGTGCCGGCAATGAGTTCTACGTGCTCTATCGCGGCGCGGATGGCGGCGCCGCCTGGCAACTGGTCACCGGCCACGAGCTGATGTCCGCCGAGCTCCGGGACAGAGCCGGCCCCGAGCCCGGCCCTTATGCTGGGGCGCTGTCCGTGGTGAGCGCCAGCGCAGCCTACCTCACCGGTTGGTGTGGGGCCTGCTACCCGTCATCACCAACGACGCCGCCCGCGGTCGCCATCGGCGGCACCACCGATGCCGGACGTACCTGGCAGGACTTCCCGGTCTCCGGTCTGCCGCCCACCGCTACGGCGATCGCCTTCGTGGCAGATGATCAGGGCTGGCTGGTCGCGGAAGGCAGCGCGAACCGACCGTCACAAATCCTCGTCACCAGCGACGGCGGCCGGACTTGGGCAACGCAGTTTACGCTCACGCCATAGTGGTGCGTCTATCAAGTCCTGGGGGGGCCCGTTGCCACCGGAACGTGCCGCTTGCTCTAGCCGACCGCTCACAGGAACCGGTCGAACCAGGCGAGGGCACGGCGCTGGACGTCGATCTGGTGGGTCCGCTCGTGCGGCCCGTGCTCTTCCCGGGGGTAGCGCACGAACTGGGTCGCTATGCCTAAGGAGCGGAGCGCGCGGTACAGCTCCCAGGATTGGCCGATCGGCACGCGCGCGTCCTCCTCGCCGCAGAGTATGAGCGAGGGCGTGCGGGCGTTGACGATGTGCTCTAGCGGGGATCGCTCGCGCCAGAAGTCGGGGTGGTGGTAGGGGTCCTCCCCGACGTAGTGCAGCGGGATGAAGCCGCGGGCGATGTCGGTCGTCCCCTGGAAGCTGAGCATGTTGGTGATGGCCGCGCCGATCACGGCCGCCTTGAAGCGTTGCGTCTGGGTAATCGTCCAGGCGGTCATGTAGCCGCCATAGCTCCAGCCGGCCATTCCGAGGCGTTCCGGGTCGGCGATGCCGAGGGCGACGACGTGGTCGACGCCGGCCAGCAGGTCGCGGTAGTCGCCGCCGCCCCAGTCGCGGAAGTTGGCGCGGGCGAAGGCGCGTCCGCGGCCGCCGCTGCCGCGAGGGTTGGCCAGCAGCACGGCATATCCGTTTGCCGCCAGCAAGGGACCCCAGGACAATGACCCGGCGCGAAAGCCGTCGGTGTAGTGGCTGGCCGGCCCACCGTGGACCTGAACGATCAGCGGCGCCCGCTGCCCCGTCGCGTAGCCCACTGGCAGGTAGAGCAGGCTGCTGATCTGCTGCCCGTCGTCGGCAGGCCAGGTCAGGCGGCGCACTTCACCGTGCTCGAGGCCGGCGACCCTATCCTGGATCGATGTGCGACGCCGTGGCGCTGCCCCGACCTCGCCCACGAAGACCTCACGCGGGCGCTGCGCGTTTTCGCCGGTGGTGGCGAAGCGGCGCCCGGACCGGTCGAAGCTGGTCACCATCGGCGATGGGCCGATGACGAACCGTTCCTCTGCGAGCAGCTGCTCCGGCGACCCGCCTCCGGGCGAAACTGCCAGGATGGAAGTGTCCAGGTCGGTGAAAGCAGCGACGGCCAGGCGGCCGTCGGGCAGCCAGGCCAGCCAGCTCGCGTCGCCGCCATAGTCCTCCAACAGCAGCCTGGAAGGTCCCCCGTGCGCTGGACAGACACGGACGCCGCCACCAATGTACTCTTCGCCGTCGCCGGCGCGGAAGGCGATCCAGCGTCCGTCCGGCGACCAGCGCGGCGTGTGGACGGCGCCACGTGTCGGGCAGAGCGTTCGCGTGGCGCCCGACTCGACATCCAGGACCACGAGGTCGCACTGGCGCATCTGCTCGTCCAGCGACGGATCGGAGGTACGAACCAGGATGGCCTCGCGCCCGTCCGGTGAGAAGTCGAAGTCCCAGACGTGCAGGTCCGGTGGCGACACTTGCCGCGCGGCATCGTCTGGTAAGGTCACCAGCCACAGGCGCGTGAAGCGCTCGTCGCGGTCGGTCACGATCGCGTCGTCGCGCAGCTCCTCGGTGCGGGCCTTCTCTTCCGGCGGCGGCACATCCTTGCGCAAAAAACCGATGGCCTGGCTGTCGGGACGCCAGCGCAGCTCGGAGACGCTGCCGCCCAGGTCGCCCACCTGCCGGCCTTCCCCGAACTCACTGGGCATCACGTGCAGGCGCGGCTCGTCTTCCACCTCCCGGTCCGAAAGGAAGGCCAGCCACCGCCCATCGGGTGACCAGCGCGGATGGTCGTCGCAGCGCGGACCGGCAGTGAACCGGCGCGCCGGCTCCTGGCCGTCGGCTTCGACTAGCCAGATCTCCGACGGAAGGCATTTGTCGAGACGGTGGCCACGGGCGCGCACGAAGGCGACCCGTTTGCCATCCGGCGAGATTTGGGGATCGTTGACGTTCTCGACGTCGACTATGATCTCCGGCGTCAGTCGTTGCGCGGTCACGGCGTGCTTCTCCTAATTGATGTTGTTCCTAGCGGCGATCCTGACCGCCAGTATGCGGAAAGCGTAGAGGCGAGGGGCGTCGCGTGCAACACGTTGGTAAGGAATCGGTCCCTACACCACCGGCTGATATTGTCAGGGCATTTCCTCAAACTCAATGCGCGTCGGGCGGACTGTAGCACAGTCAAATTGCCTGCCGATGTTGCGTCGGCTGCTCCGTCGCCGTATGCTGAGGCCTATCGCCAGGGGCGCACTCACGACTGGTCGCGCGTCGAATGCCGGAGGAGTGGACAAGCATGCGTTGTTCCATCGTGATCGCGGCGATCGCCGGCATGCTGCTGTTGACGGCCTGTGGCAAGGTGGGACCGTCGGCGGCTGCCACCCCAGGGCAGCAATCTACCTCAGTAGCGGTGGTGAAGGTGGAAAAGGCCAACGTGCGCCAGGTTGCATCATTCACGGGCGATGTGAAGGCGCAAGCGACGGTGGCCGTGCAGCCCAAAGAGGCGGGACGCCTGGTGAAGGTGACGGCGACGGTCGGGCAGGCGGTGCAGGCTGGTGACGTGCTGGCACAGATCGACCACAGCCAGCTTGACCTGGCGCTGGAGCAGGCCCAGGCGCAGTTGCAGCAGGCGCAGGCAAAGTTATCCTCGGAGCAGGCGGGGCCGACTGCAGAGACGATCGCCGAGGCCCAACTGGCCGTGCAAAATGCGCAGTCCCGGCTGCGGACGATGCTGAACGGGCCGAAGTCGGCGATCGTGGCCGGCGCGCAGGCGGCCGTGGCGCAAGCTCTGGCAAGCCTCGACGCCGCCCAGCAGAAGGCAGCGGCGCTAGAGAATCCGCGACCGGAGAGCATCGCGCAGGCGCAGGCGAACGTGACGGCCGCGCAGCAGGCGCTCAATGCGTTGCAGCACCCGCGGCCGGAGTCCGTGGCGCAGGCGCAACTGGCGGTGGACCAGGCGAAGCAAAAGCTGGCGACGATTCAGGCGGGGCCACGACCGGAAGCCGTGGCCCAGGCCCAGGCGGCGCTCCAGAAGGCGCAGGCGTCGTTAGCTGCGCTCAAGGCCGGGCCGACCGCGCCGGACCTTCAGCCCCTGCGCGTCGCCGTGGATCAGGCCAAGAATGGTCTCTTTTCCGCGCAGGTGAACCGGGACGCGATCTGCGGCCAGGTGGGGAAGCCGATCGGGATCGGTGTCACGGGAAGCCAGGCGAGTTGTGACGCGGCCAACGCTCAGGTGAGCGCGGCGCAGTCGGGAGTGGGCCAGGCGCAGGCGGCGCTGACGAAGGCGCAGCAACCCCCGACGGCGACCGACCTGACGTCGGCCCAGGCCGCAGTAGATCAGGCGCAAGCCGCGGTAGACCAGGCGCAGCACCCGTTTACCCAACAGGACCTGCAGCAGGCGCAGGACGCCGTCAAGGCGACAGAGCAGCAGTTGGCCCTGGCGCAGCAGCCGGGGTCGCCGCAGGATATTGCCAAGGCGCAGGCGGCCGCCCAGCAAGCGCAGGCGGGGTTGGCGTTGGCGCAACATCCCGGCTCGGCCCAGGACCTGGCGGAAGCGCAGGACGCGGTGCGGCAGGAGCAGGCCGCGCTGGTTCAGGCGCAGCAGAACCTGACCCTGGCCCAGCAGCCCTACACCGATCAGGATATCGAGCAAGCCCAGATCGCGGTGGAAACGGCCAAGCAGCGGTTGTCGGCGGCGCAGCACCCGTACACCCAGCAGGACATCGACCAGGCCAAGGCGGCAGTGGCCCAGGCCCAGGTGGGAGTGGATCAGGCAGCGCAGAATGTGAAGGACGCTACCGTCACGGCGCCGGTCGGCGGGATTGTGACGGCGGCGCCCGTATCGGAGGGGGCCCTGGTAACGACGGCTACCACGCTCGTGACCCTGGCGAGCCAGAACGTCGATGTCGAAGTGTCCATACCGGAAGGCCAGATGAGCGGCATCACGGTCGGCAAGCCGGCGACCATCACGCCGAGCACTGCCGGCAGCACTCCGATCGACGCCAGTGTCAGCAATGTGGCGCCGAGCGCCGATCCTCAGAGCCGGACCTTCACCGTCCAAGTGACGCCCAGCAATGGCGCGGGAGGTCTCCGCCCTGGCACCTTCGCCGGGGTCACGATCACGCCGACGGAGCACAAGGACGTGCTGACCGTGCCGAGCGGGGCGGTGGTGGAGCGCAACGGCAAGTCGGTGGTATTCGTGGTTAAGAATGGAATCGCCAAGGAGACACCGGTGACCGCCGGCCTGGTGGGCGGCCAGATGACCGAGTTGACGGCGGGCGTCGCCGAAGGCGATCAGGTGGTGAATCAGGGACAGGACACGCTGGTGGATGGCGACCACGTGACCGTCACGAACCCCGCGTGAGCCGGGGCGAGGGGGCGATGAGGCGAGGGGGCGATGAGGAGAAGCGGTGGCGGATGGACGGCTTGCAGATAGGCCCCGCCTAATCCGCCTGTCCTCCCTGCGATCCGTTGCCGTGGTTCCTCATCGCCCCGGTCGCCCCCTCGCCTCATCGCCCCCTCGCCTC
>CALBSQ010000354.1 GCA_937967325.1 uncultured Chloroflexota bacterium | reverse complement strand
CGAAACAGCATCGGAGGAAGGAGACGGCCAAGACGCCTAGTCGTCTATGCAGCAAGCCAGCAAAACCATCCCACTCTTTAGCGTGTTCATGTCCCATGACGTGGACCGGCCGCTCCTGGAGGTCTTACACTCCGGCTACATCGGACAGGGCAAGCAGGTCGAGGCCTTCGAGCATGCCGTAGCCGCGTACATCGGCAATCCCTACGTCTTGACGCTCAACTCGGCGACGTCGGGGCTGCACCTGGCGTACCGCTTAGCCGGCGTGACCGCGGGATCCGAGGTGGTCACGACCCCGATGAGCTGCGCGGCGACGAATCTCCCCATCCTCGCCAACGGTGGCAGACCCGTCTGGGCGGACATCGATCCCCAGACCGGGCTGATCGACCCACTCGATGTGGAGCGCAAGATCACCCCCACGACCAAGGCCATCGTCTGCGTGGACTGGGGCGGCACTCCTTGCCACCTGGATCGTCTCATGGACATCGGCAAGCGCCACGGCATCCCGGTGATCGAGGACGCGGCGCACAGCTTCGGCGCGACCTACAAGGGGAGAAAGATCGGGACCATCGCGGATTTCACCGTGTTCTCCTACCAGGCCATCAAGACACTCACGACCGTGGACGGCGGGGCGCTGGTCGTCAAAGACCCCGAGCGCTACCGACGAGGCAAGCTCTTGCGCTGGTACGGGATCGATCGGGAATCGCCCCGCACGACCGACAGCCGCATCGAGGAGGACATCGCCGAGTACGGCTACAAGTTCCACATGAACGACGTGACCGCGACCATCGGTCTCCACCAACTCCCGCACCTGGAGGACACCCTGACCAGACACCGCGCCAACGCGGCCTCCTACCAGTCCCGCATCGACGATCGGTTCTACACCCATCCCCGGATCGGCGACTATGCCTACACCGGCTCCTACTGGCTCTACACCATCCTCCTGCCGGATCAGGAGCAGCGGCTCGCCTTCATGCGGTTCATGCAGGGGCACGGGGTTATGGTGAGCCAGGTCCACTCCCGCAACGACATCCACACCGCCTTCCGAGAGTCCCGGACGGAGCTGCCCGGCGTCACGCGGTTCTGCGAGCGCCAGGTCTCCATCCCCGTCCACTGGGCGCTCACCCCGGAGCAGCGACAGACCATTGTTGACTTGTGCAACGAGTTTGCTCAGCAAGCAGTATGAAGATCGTACTCGGTATCCCCGTCGTCAATCAGGAGGAGCTCACCCAGCAGTGCGTCGAGTCTATCGAGACGACGGTGTACGACCGTACCCGGTTTCAGCTGGTTTTGATCGACAACGGCTCCCCGCTGCCCTTCGACACCAGCAGCTACGCCGGCGACATCTTCCCCTTGACCGGCTATCGCAACGAGACCAATCGTGGCTTCTACTACCCGCTCCTCCAGCTTCACGACTCCCATCCCGACGCCGAGCTGATCGGCCTCTGCCACAACGACATCCTCTTCTACGAGAACGGCTGGGACCAGCGGCTGCGGCTCGCCTTCCAGAGCGACCCCAAGCTGGGACTGGTGGGCCTCTGCGGCTCTAATCAGGCCGATCTCGCCGGCGGCAGGGGCGGGGGCACGATGATGCACTTCCGTGGGGACAAAGGCCAGCAGCAAGCAGGGGAACACATCGACGACTTGCGACCGGCCGCGCTCCTGGACAGCCTCTTCCTGCTGTTCCGGCGCGACGTGATTCCGCATCTGAAGATCGACGGGGACATCAGCCTGTGCCACTTCTACGACAAAATCTGGTCGCTGCGGACGATTGAAGCCGGCTACCACGTCGCGGTCCTGGGATCGGAAATAGACCATCTGGGCGGGCAGACCTCCACCTCAAAAGCCTACGACGACACCGCGAGGGACTGGTGCGAGCAGCGGGGCATCCCGGTCCCGGAGACAGGCGATAAGGCCATGTACCTGGAAGCCGAGCGCCGCTTCCTCTCCGAGTATCGCGACCGGAAGCGTTTCCTCCCCTGTGCCGTCCGACCGGACTATTCGCTATGGAAACCCTGACGCTCAAGACCGTCCTGACCGCCAAAGACGCGCTGCTCATGGCGCAGATCCGCAACGAGTGCCGCGAGTTCATGACCCGCGACCCGCGCCCGATCTCGCCCATCCGGCAGCTGGAGTGGTTCGAGACCGAGTACCTGCCCGAGGACAAGCCCGTCCGGGGCTACCTGGCGCTGTTGGGCGAGACGCCCATCGGCTTCGGGCTGATCCGGCTGGAGGAGGGCAAGCTCTGGGTCACCGGCGGGCTCAAGCGGTTGTACCGCGGCAAGGGCTACGGGAGGCAGCTTTTCCAGCTCCTGACCGACTGGCACGCCGTGCCGGTCTACCTGGAGGTGCTGATCCGCAACCTGCGGGCGCGGGAGCTGTACCGGTCGCTGGGCTTCGAGGTCATCGACAACACCAGACGCGTCGTCACCATGCGCAAACTATGAAAATCGCCATCACCATACCGGTGTACCTCACGAACTGGAACCATCAATCCTTCCTGAACAAGGCCACGGCGTCGATCGCCACGTCCCATGAGTACGCCTTTATCCCCATGCTCAACCATCTTGCCGAGCAGTTCCGGCCCTACCCGTGGCAGTTCACCCAAGCGCCCAACGAGCTGCTGGTGCTGGAAGGTAGGCAGCCGCAGGCGGTCAGCAAGGCCTGGAACGACGGCATCGCCAAAGCGATCGAGCTTGGCTGCGAGTACATCCTGGTGCTGAACGAGGATATCGTCCTCAAGCAAGACGCCATCGACCGTCTGATCCTGTTTGCCCAGAAACACCCGGAAGCCTCCTTGTGGAGTATGGGAGCCTATCATGACCTTTTCAGCCTCGAACAAGCGCCCATTAGCGACGATTGGGAGACCAACTTCAGCGAGCATCCGAATTTCTCCGCCTTCATGGTCAAGGCAGACTTCCCGAACCGGTTCGGTCGCTTCGATGAGAATTTCATCCCCGGATACTTCGAAGATGGGGACGCCGCGGCCCGCATCGCCCTGGCCAACCAGAAAGCCTACGTCTATGGCGGAGCCTGGTTCTACCACTTCGGCTCACGCACGATCAACAGCGACGAGGAGTTCCGAGCGACCATGCCCCCGCTGTTCCAGAAGAATGCCGCGTATTTTTTGCAGAAGTGGGGTCATGGCGTCGTCAACGAGCCCGACCAGATGCGCCGGCTCTACTTCGACCATCCCTACAACGAAGCCGACAAGCCGCTCAACTACTGGCGGCCGCTGGCGACCTGAGCTATGCAGAGAAACACCATCTCCCAGGGCGATGTGCTGGAAGTGCTCCGCCGGCTCCCCGACGAGTCGGTGCAGTGCTGCGTCACGTCGCCCCCTTACTACGGCTTGCGCGACTACGGGCTGCCCCCGTCCATCTGGGGCGGCGACGGCTCCTGTCCTCACACCTGGCAGGACGATCGCTACTACACCGAACAGACGGCCGCCACCGCGTCAGCGGAGGCGTTCAGCGCGGCCGGATCGGCCAACGCCGAGCGGCTGCGCCGGGGACGCTGGCGCGAGGACGCCACCTGCGGCCGCTGCGGCGCCTGGAGAGGCTGCCTGGGACTGGAGCCCGATCCGCGGCTGTTCGTGAGCCACCTGGTCGCGGTCTTCCACGAGGTCCGGCGGGTGCTGCGACCGGATGGGACGCTCTGGCTGAACCTGGGCGATTCCTACAACAATCGGGCCCGCGTGCGCCCCTCCAGCCACCAGCCCTCGCTCAACGGCATCGTGGATCGGGCCTGGCGGGAGGACGCGGCCGCCGCCGGCGTGCGCATGTCGCTGACCGAAGGCGGGCTCAAGGAGAAGGATCTCTTCGGCATCCCCTGGGAGGCGGCGCTCGCCCTGCGCGACGACGGCTGGTACCTCAGGTCCGACATCATCTGGGCCAAACCCAACCCCATGCCAGAGAGTGTGCGGGATCGCCCGACGAAGAGCCACGAGTACGTCTTCCTGCTGACCAAGTCCGCCCGCTACTTCTACGACGACGTCGCCATCCGCGAGCCCAGCGGCCCGTTCAAGAAGTCCGGCCCCAACGCCTTGCGCGGCCAGGTGGAGCTGCGACCACGCGGCAATCTCCAACCCCTCGCCCGCCAGTCCTACCACCCGGCCGGCCGGAACAAGCGTTCGGTCTGGACGGTGGCCACCCGGCCATCCAAGGAAGCCCACTTCGCCACCTACCCGCCCCAGCTCATCAGCCCGATGATCCTGGCGGGGACGAGCGCGGCGGGCTGCTGCGCCGGGTGTGGCGCGCCCCGGCGGCGGTCGACGCGGGTGAGCTACACCAACCCCGGCAACCGGACCACCAACGGGCCGCGCTCCCTCGCCAACCGCGCCATCACGGCCGGATTCGCCATGCGCTTGGAGAAGCAGGTCGCCACCACCGGCTGGCACCCCACCTGCGGGCATATGGACGCCGGGAGCGTCCCCTGCGTGGTCCTGGACCCCTTCTGCGGCAGCGGCACGACCCTCGTCGTCGCGCGCGATCTGGGCCGCGACTACATCGGCATCGAGCTGAGCCCGGAGTACATCGCCATCGCCCAGCGCCGGCTGGCCGGAAAGGAGACCAGCGCCGCGGCGTGAGCACCGCTATGGACTACCGAATCTTCGATAACAACTATCAGCACCGGCTGTACCTGCTGGACGACCAGGAAGTGCAGTTCCGCGACCGCGAGGCAACCGTCCCGGCCAGCGTGGCCTACCGGATGTCCCGCTACAACGAAGCGGAGTTCGTGATCGAGGACAAGCGCGTGCCCTTCAATCGGGACTCCTGGGGCACGGAGAAGCGCCTGATCTGGAAGTGCAACGTGTCCGCGGCCAATGGCTTCGGCATGGTGGCGGAGAACACCATCAAGGAGCTCTTAGCCCAAGGCGTCCGCGTGCTCAATCCCGGCGGTGTGAGCGGCAACTGGATCTCCGGCGGCGAGTTCGTCGACCACTCGGTCCACCAGTCCTTCAGCCAGCGCATCGAGCCGGATTGCCTGGAGATTCAGCACTGCCAGCCCCCGGCGATCAAAAACAGCATCGTGGAGCGCATCTGGTGCTACACCATGTTCGAGACCGACCACACGCCCAAGTCCTGGATCAAGCGGCTCAACGAGGTCGAGCACGTGCTGGTGCCGTCGAGCTGGTTAGTCGAGTCCTGGCAAGAACAAGGGCTCAAACGCCCGATCAGCGTCTACGGCCACGGCATCGACCCGGCCGTCTACTACCCCTTGGAGCGGCCAGACAGAGAGACCTACACCTTTTTACACTACGGCCAGCTCAGTATCCGCAAGGGGACCGATCTGGTGATGGAAGCCTTCCGGCAGGAGTTCAAGGAGACCGAACCGGTCCGGCTGATCCTCAAGAACACCTATCCCTTGTTTCCCGTGCCCTTGCACGCCCCGAACGTCGAGTATCTGCACGCCACCTACTCCAAAGACCAGATGCGCGAGCTGCTATTCCGGTCCGACTGCCTGGTGTACCCGCATCGCGGGGAGGGGTTTGGGCTCAGTGGCCTCGAAGCGATGGCAACGGCTTTGCCGGTGATCGTGACCAACTGGTCGGGGACGGTGGATTACAGCGACCCCGCCGATACCCTCCTGCTGGACTACACGATGCAGCGCTCCAAGG
>CALBSQ010000353.1 GCA_937967325.1 uncultured Chloroflexota bacterium | reverse complement strand
GCGAGCCCAGCCGGCGGCGAAGCCTAAACTCCTCCCCCGGTTACGCTGATGGCGGCACCGACTCAAGGCTTCCCGCACGGGTTGCTGCGCCGCTCCAAGCGGGCGCGCCTGGACTACTTTGCTGCCTACACCATCGGGCACGCCATCATCGTGGAGGCGTTGGACGCCGTGCTCCATGCCATCACCCAGCCAATCGATACCTGGCCACCCGTCATCCTGGTCATCGGTCCGGCCGGCGTCGGCAAGACCACCCTCATCCGCGCCGTCGAGCGAGAGCTCACCCGACGTCTGAGTCGAGAGATTGCGGCGAACCCCGGCCGCCTCCCGTCCGTCAGCATCGCCAGCGATGTCCCCGAATCGGGCAGCTTCAATTGGAAGGAGTTCTGCCTGCTCGGGCTCGATGCAATGAATGAACCGCTCGTCGCACAGAAGGTCTATCTTCCGCCGCTCGAGCCGATGACGGCAGACGTCCCGTCCGTGCTCACCTCGCGCACTCCCGCCACGGCCCTGCGTCGGGCGCTGGTCACGGCGCTCATCCATCGCGCGCCCGCCGCCTTCCTGATCGACGAGGCGCAGCAGATGGCCATGATCGCGGGGTCGCGCAAGCTGCAGCATCAGATGGACTACATCAAGCGGCTCGCCGATGCCACGCGTGTCCCGCCCGTTTTGGTGGGGAACTATGGCTTGTGCCTGCTGCGCAACCAGAGCGCCCAACTCGGCCGGCGGACCAGGGAGATCCATGTCCGTCGCTACGACGCGACGCGCCCACACCATGCCACCGACTTCCAGGATATCGTGCTCTCCTTCCAGTACCATCTGCCCCTGGCGAAGCAGCCCGACCTGATCGCTGACTGGGAGTACCTGTATCTGCGCAGTGTGGGCTGCATCGGCCTCTTGAAGCAGTGGTTGCCGGGTACCCTCTGGGTGACGCTCGATCGGGCGGTGGAGGCGGGGGCGACCACGATCACGCGGGCCGACCTGGAGCGATGGGCCCCGCCGCCGAGCAAGAGCAAGAAGGTGCTGGAGGAGGCGCTGGACGGCGAGGCGAAGCTGGCGGAGTTGGACCCCGAGGCCGATCCACGTGCCGCCGAAGCGGAGCTCCGGAGCCTGCTGCGCCTGGCCCCCGTGCCTCCTCCGCCATCGGTGGCGACGCGCTCCCCCGCCAATGCGCACCGACGTCGTCCCGGCGAGCGCAAGCCCGTCCGCGATCCCGTGGGTCCCGAGGGAGTAGAGGTGGCGGGGTGATCTACGGGTCGATGAATCTCCGGGTGCCACCGATGGCGCCGCGCACCCGCCTCTACCATCTCGAGCCGATCGGCCTCGCTACTCCCGTGGTCGAGCGCCTGACTGGCTACGTGATGCGCTTGGCCGAGGCACACTGCGTCTCTACGAGCGCGCTGGTCACCGGGGAAGTGCTGCCAGCAATGAAGCCCCAAGGGCTCGGCGCCAGGCCGGCGGCGACTTGGTTGGAGAACCACGGTCCCCATTTCAATGGGACAGGAGACACCGCGAAACAGGCGGTTGAAGCGTTGACCCGTCTCACCGGTCGCCGGGATCTTGCCTTCCTGACGCTGTGGCCATGGAGGGAGGTGCTTGCCCCACATGGCCTCCTGCACCTGGGGAAGCATGCACGCGTATGGTGCAGCACCTGTTATGCCGAGGCGCTGGAACAGGAGACACCGCTGTACGAGCCGCTCCTCTGGACCATCGCTGTCGTCGTTGTCTGCCCACGGCATCGAAGCAGGCTGAGTGGGCGACGCCCGTACGACGATTGTGCCCGTGCCCTCCCTGGTATTGCCGCCCGTGCTCGCCCCGGACATTGCTCCTGGTGCACGCGAGTGCTGTATTGGCGAGAGGACAGGCGGGCAGGCGCGTCCGAGCGCATGGAGGAGGCAGGCTGGGACCTGTGGGTCGCGGAGCAAATCGGCGCTCTACTCGCGATGACACGACCCCTAAGGTGAGCTTCGCTTACACGGGACTGGGCCAGCGGGCGGGCATGACGGACGGAACCGGGACCAGCAGCTATGGCTACGACTCGCTGAACCGCCTGATCCAGTCCACCAACGGGGCAGGACAGGCGCTGGGCTATGGCTATGATCT
This sequence comes from uncultured Chloroflexota bacterium, assembly GCA_937967325.1. Classification (GTDB taxonomy): domain Bacteria; phylum Chloroflexota; class UBA4733; order UBA4733; family UBA4733; genus UBA4733. Next base: position 44 of record CALBSQ010000353.1, on the reverse strand, counting down.
GGCGGGGAACCTCACCTCCCTGACCTACCCCGGCAATCTGCAGG
>CALBSQ010000352.1 GCA_937967325.1 uncultured Chloroflexota bacterium | reverse complement strand
CCCGGCACCGTGGCGCCCAGCGAATCGGCGTGGACGTCGACCGCCTGACCGACCTTGACGCGTCCAACCGTGTTCTCATTGATCTGCGCCTGCACCCACAGTCGCGACGGGTCGACGACCGTGATAATCGTTTGCCCGGCCGCGATAGTGTCGCCGGGATTGCCCAGGCGCTGCACGACCACGCCGTCGATCGGCGACGTGACCGGCGCTTGCACGTCTTGCGTGCCGCGGAACCCCAGGCGCGGCGTGCCGCTGTCGGTGACGCTGAGCGTGCTGGGCAGGGTGAGGTTGGCGACGATATCTCCCTGATGCACGGTGCTGCCCACGTCGACCGCGACGCTGCTGAGTTGGCCGGTGTTGACCGTGCCTACCTGCACCATATCGCCCGACACCATGGCGTTATCGGTCGACACGTACAGCGTCTGATTTCGCCAGTAGTTGAAGCCGATGATGGCGGCGATAATGATCACCACCACCAGCGCCGGGATGAGCACACGCCGCGGCAGCCGGCGTCGCGCCGTGCCGACTGGGCTCGCCGCTGGGCGACCAGATACGCCAGTCCCCGGCTGGCCGACGCCATTCGTCGTGGCCGGTGGCGCTGCCACCGGCTCCCGCCCAAGGGCCGCCCGCTCGCGCCCCTCGGACCGCTCGTCAACCGCCATTGCTGTCCTCCTGCTTTAGTTAGTTGGATCTCATACGGTCCAGAAAGGAAACGATGCTGCTGACGGCGACGCGGTCGCCGTCGTTCAAATCCTGCTGGCCCTGGACGATGACGTTGGCGCCTACGGCCAGTCCGTTGGTGATTTCGGTGAGCTGATCACTGGCGAGACCGACGGTGACTGGTACCTGCTTCGCGACGTTGTTCTGGACAACGAACACGTACGGCTTGGCAGCTCGTTGCACGACCGCGGCTTTGGGTACCGCCGTCACGTCGCGGTGCTCGGCGACGGTGATCTGTACCTGGACGGAGGTGCCGGCCAGCAACTGGCTACTCTGTTGATCGGGATTGACGTCCACCGTGAAGGTCTTGCGCTGGGGATCGCCGCTGGGGGCGATCGTGCCAACTTTGGCGGGGATTGCCTGACCCGTGCCGCTCGTCGGCGTCACACTGGCGATCAGCCCCGGCTTCAGGGCGCCGACCTGAGTTCCGTCGACAGGAATCTGTACCTTGACGCCGCTAGAGGACAGCGTCACGATAGAGGTGGCAGGCGATGCGGTAGCCCCGACGTCGAGGCTCTTCTGGGTGATCACACCGTCTACCGGAGCCGTGACCGTGGCATCTTTGATCGACTGTTTGATGGCATCGACCGCGGCCTGGGCCTGGGCGGCGCCCGCCTGCGCTGCCTGCAAATCCTGGGACGTGTAGGGTTGCTTGGCGAGCGCGAGCTGCTGTTGGGCCGCGGCCACCGCGTTGCGCGCTTGCTGGATATCCTGGTCGGTGAATGGCTTGAGCAGCAGGTTGAGCTGCTGCTCCGCTTGCGTCACGCCCGCTCCTGCCTGCTGGACATCCTGGGGCGAGCCGGGTTGCTGGGCGAGCGCCAACTGCTGCTGGGCAATCGCGACCGCGTTCTGCGCCTGCTGGACGTCCTGCGAGGAGGCCGGACGTTGCACCAGCGCCAGTTGCTGCTGGGCGATGGCCACCGCGTTCTGCGCCTGCTGGACATCCTGGGGGGAAGGATGCTGGATCAGGTCGAGCTGCTGCTGCGCGCTCTGCACGGCGTCCTGGACTTGCTGCAAGTCCTGAGCGGTGAAGGGGTGCTGGGTCTGATTGAGCGCCGCCTGGGCCTGGTCGACAGCAGCCTGAGCTCGTTGGAGATCGGTGGCCTTGGCCGGCGCCTGAGCTTTGGCGAGGCTGGCCACGGCGCCGTCGACGCCCGACTGGGCGGCATTGACCTGGGCGTTCGCGGCGTCGCACAGGGGCTGGCTGCCGAAGGCGCCCGGACCGATCACCTTGCCGATGTTGTTGCACGCGCCGTCCCGATTAAGCTGGGCGGCGAGCAGCGCGTTCTTGGCCTGATCGACGGCGATGCGCAGAGGCTGGATATCCGTGTCGCTCGGACCGTTCTTGAGCGCCTGAAGCGCCGCTTGCGCCTGGCTGAGGCCGGCCTGGGCTTGCTGCACAATCTCCGGTCGCGGCCCCGCCTGGATCGTGCCCAGCTTCTGCTTGGCCTGATCGACGCCGAGCTGCGCCTGGGCGATCGTCTGGGCGCGCGGGTGGGTGAGCGCATCGAGCTTTTGTTGGGCCTGATTGACTTGCAACAGCGCCTGGGCGACGTTTTCCGGACGCGGATGGAGCAGCGCGTCGAGCCGCTGTTGGGCCTGGCCGACCTGAAGCTGCGCTTGAGCCACCGTTTCTGATCGGGGATGCTGCAGCGCGTCCAGTCTGGCCTTGGCCGCGTCGACCGCCGCCTGGGCTTGGGCCGTCTGCTCCGGTCGCGTGCCGTTCAGCATGTTCTGCAGCTTCTGCTGGGCGTTATCGACGGCGAGCTGCGCCTGGCGCACATTCTCGTCGCGAGGTCCAGCCTGAATGGTGGACACCTTCGATTGCGCCGCTTGGAGCGCAGCCTGAGCTTGTTCCAAGCTGATGTCCAGCGACGTGTGGTCGAGCTGAGCGATGAGGTCGCCTTGTTTCACGATGCTGCCGACCCCCACCGGGATCGACACAAGGGCGCCGGGCTGCTTAGGCAGAATGTTGACCGCCGATGTCGCTTTCACGTCGCCGCTGTACGTCAACGTCTGCACGATGTTGGCCTTTTCGGCCGTGACGACCTGGACGGTAAATGGCGCCGCCGGCTGGCTCGACCCGCCCAGCGAGGCGATTCCGCCAGCGCAGGCTGAGCTGATCATAGCTGCCAGCATCAACGATCCAAGGACGCGTGCGCGCATAGCTCCACCTTCCCGTGGATTCGAATCGTGGAGCACCGCCGCAGTCATGGCGTCCAGCTTCCGGTGATGCTCCCGCCACTCGAGGCGACTCCCGGCCATTTCCTGGCCGAGTCCGGTAGCCCTCGCACTGCTTGTTCACCTGCGACCGCCGCCGCTGCCCCGTGAAGCGCCGCGGAGCCCGTCAGCAAGGCCTTCAGGCCGTCGTCGTCGATCCTGGTGAGCAGGCGGCGCATAAACTCCTCTCGCCCCTGGTGCAAGCGATTAATGAGCTCGTGGCCGCGCGCGGACAGGCGTACTAGGGCACGCCGGCGGTCCTCCGGGTCTTCGTCTCGGAGGGCCAGGCGTTCCTGGACCAGCCGGTCGACCAGGTGACTGGCTGTGGAGAGTCCGACCCCGAGACGCTCGCCGATGGCGGTCACTGTTGCCGGCTCGACCTGCGCGAGCACGAAGAGAACTTTGACCTGCGCCATCGACAGATCGAGCTCTACCCACTCCGCGGCGGCCATGCACACCATCTGGAAGGCCATCTGGCGGACACGGCCCAGCACCAGGTCAATGAGCTCGTCCCGCGCCGTCACAGCGGCCGTCCTTCCCTGCCCATTACTCGCAGTATACCGAATAGTTGGAAGCTGTCAAACTATACGATCTGGGCGCATAGTTGGCGTGCATCGTAGGAAGAGCCGGCGTGTTGGCGCGCTTTCTAAGACAATGCTAACGTGCGACCGTCGGCAGGCGCTTGCGAAAATACTTCGATAGCCGTATAGTTCTCCAAGCGTATAGTTCGTTAGGGGAATCAGATGCACACCACCGTTGAGGCGCCGCCGGGCACGGAGCTCGAGTCGCTCTTCCTGAGGACCATCAAGCGCTCCTGGTCGGCGATCTTCTCGTCGGCGTTATGGCGGAGCTTGCCAGGTCACCTCACATCTCAGCAGCTTTTCGTCCTGTCGCGCCTGAAGTACGGCTCGGCTCAGCCGAGCGAGCTGGCACGGGAGCAGCACGTCGGCATGTCCGCGGTAACGGGAGTGATCGATGGCCTGGTCGCGCGCGGCCTGGTCGAGCGACGACACGACGAGCAGGACCGGCGGGCGGTACGGCTGGATGTCACCGCGGAGGGTCGAGCGCTGCTGGAGGAGGCCCAGGTCGCCGTCTTGGATTCGACTCGTGAATTGCTCGCGCCGCTCAGCTCCGAAGCGCGCGAGCGCTTGTTGATCGCCATGCGCGACCTGTCGGAGGCGATAGATTCGGCCCGCGACGGCGCGGCGCCTGCTGTGGAAAGGACGCAACGTTAGGATGCGGATCGAGCAAGCATGGCAGGCCCTTGCTGGAGCCGGCCTGAGAATCTTGCCGTCGGGGCGACGGTCACGAATGAGGAATAACGACGGAGGACCATCATGGCCAGCAGCATGCCGGTAGCGCAATCGTTTAGTGAGCTGCCGGCGCGGGCGCGGCGGTTTGTTCTGGCCGGCTTGCTGCTCGGCCTGCTTCTGGGGGCGTTGGATCAGACCATCGTCGGCACAGCCATGCCGCGGATCATCGCCACGTTGGGCGGACTGGACCGCTACGCCTGGGTGACCACCGCCTATCTGCTAACCAGCACCATCAGCGTGCCGATCGTCGGCAAGCTGGGCGACATGTTCGGCCGCAAGTGGTTCTATGTCGCCGGCATCGCCGTCTTCCTCTTGGGATCTGTCCTGGCGGGAGCCTCTGGCGAGTGGGGCGGCGACGGTATGACGCAACTGGTGCTCTTCCGCGGCCTGCAAGGGCTGGGCGCCGGCATCATGCAGGCCAACTCCTTCGCCATCGTCGGCGATCTCTTTCCGCCAGCACAACGCGGCAAGCTGCAAGGGCTGTTCGGCGCCGTCTTCGGCGTCGCCAGCGTCCTGGGGCCGACGGTCGGCGGCTACATCACCGACAATCTGGACTGGCGTTGGGTCTTCTACATCAACCTGCCAGTCGGCGCCGTCGCCTTGGCCGTGCTGATCCTGACCATGCCGGTGATTCGGGCGCGGCGCGCCAACCCGCGCATCGATTATCTCGGGGCCGCGGCGATCACCGCGACACTGGTCCCGTTGCTGCTCGGCTTTACCTGGGCAGGACAAGACTACGCCTGGTCCAGCCCGCAGGTGATCACGGCGCTCACCGTCGCCGCCATCATGGCCGTCGCCTTCGTGGTGATCGAGTGGCGGGCCGCGGAGCCGATTTTGCCGCTGGACCTCTTCAAGAACAAGATCTTCACGGTCTCGACCATTGTGGTCTTCGGTACCGGCTTCGGCATGTTCGGCACCATCCTGTACATCCCGCTGTTCATTCAAGGCGTGATCGGTACGACCGCCACGCAGAGCGGCCAGATCCTGACCCCGATGATGCTCGGGCTCATCGTCTCCAGCATTGTCGGCGGCCAGATCATTTCGCGCACCGGTCGTTACCGCCTACCGGCCATCGCCGGCCTGATCCTGATGACCTTCGGCATCTTCCTGTTGTCGCGTCAGGATGTCTCGACCACCAGTTTGCTGGCGGTCCGCAACATGGTCGTGGTGGGCCTGGGGCTCGGCGTGACGATGCCCGTCTTCACCATCGCCGTGCAGAACTCCACGCCCTTCAACCGCCTGGGCGTCGTGACGTCGTCGGTTCAGTTCTTCCGCAGCATCGGCGGCACGGTTGGCACGGCAATCATGGGTTCGTTCCTCAACGCTCAGCTCTCGACCTCGCTGGCCAAGAACGTCTCGCCCCAGCTCCAGCAACTTTTGGCGCAAGGCCCGACCCACGGGAAGATCAGCGCCCAGGCGCTCATCAGCCCGGCCGCGACCCAGGCGATGCAAGCGGCCTTTGCCAAGGCGCCCGGCGGACAAGCGTTGTTCCAGCAATTTGTCCAGGCCCTGAAGGTGTCGCTGGCCGGCTCCATCCAGCACGTCTTCACGGTGGGCCTGATCGTGGTGGCCGTCGCCGCTGTGGTCTGCTTCTTCCTACCCGAGATCCCGCTTCGCAAGACCAACCGGCCGGGGATGCTGTCAGAGCAGCCGGCGGCGCGGCTGAACTCGCCTGACGAGGCGCTGGAACCGGCCTACGTTAGCTAGGGAGCCGGCGCGGCGGGCCGCAGGCCCGCCAGCGGCCCGCCGCACTCGGGTGTGCCACGGAGCGCGGGCGTCCCGCCCGCCCGGTCAGAGCCAACGGCGGGCATGCCGGCAAGATGGCGACCGAGCGACATACGGACGAGGCCGGGCGGGCGGGACGCCCGCGCTCCGTGGCACCGCGTCAGGTCGGTGCAATGCTTGGTGGCTCGCCCACCGCACTCGTCCGCACCCCCGCACACATTCGGCTTGACATACTTTCTGAATGGAAGCATAATCTAGGCGGCTCAAGAGAGTCACGGAGAGCCCCTACCGGCCGGGGGTAGCGGAGCGGCGCGACGAAGTATTGGCAACGGTCCGCGCCCACCTGGCGTGGGCCCTGTATGGTGACGAAGGTACATCTTGATGTACCATACTGCTCGCTTGCCCCTCCCTAAGGATCCAAACCTGTCGACGTAGGTCGCGCACTGCCGCGAAGACGCGACTCGCGACATGATTCGAAACGGCGGGTTTCGGATGGGACGTGTGAGGGACTCGGCGCCATGGACGTATCATTACCACATCAATCGATCTTTGGCCTGCCGCGCTATCCGAACGTTTGGTTCTACGTGGCCAAAGACATTGTCCCAAGCTATGAGCGCGCCACCCAGTTCATCATCGAGAGCATGGCGAGCTATCTTGGGGTACGGGCGGATGCCGGGCACGCGCACGACGTGTTACGTTGTGACGCGCGCGCCACGATCCGCCATTTGCAGCCCTACCGTGGTTACAGCAATCACCGGCATAACCACTCGCACGCGCTGGACATTCGCTACTACTACCGAGTCTTGCGGGCCAATGAGATCGAGCAAGCCACGCTCGATCTCGCCGGCAAAGACCGCGCCTTCTACCGCATCGCGGCGCAGGTGCGTTATGAAGCCAGCACGGCCCACAATCCGCCGGACGACTGTCCTGTCTGTGGCCGTTCCGGCGACTACGCCGATGTCGATGGCGATGTCAACCGGCTCGTGCGAGACCCTCTAGGGCTGGAGCTGTGTTTGAATGGCACCGTCCGCGGCCGTCCGGTTTCGCACCCGGCGGGGTCTCCCGTGCGCGGCGTGCGGGCCATGGCCTCCGACTACGACCTCTACTTCGGCGTCTTCGACGCCAATTGTCCGGAAACCGGCACGCCACGGGTTGGTTGTGTCGCCGTCTTGCAGCGTAGTGGGGTCAACGGCGCGTCGTCGTGATCGGGGCATCGCCGCTGCGCCTTCGAGCGGTCACGGCACGCCGCGGAACAGTTCGAGTTGGCGTATTGTCTCCTTGAAGCCTCGTGCCAGATAGGCGGAGACGAGGCCGCCCGGCTGCGGCTCGTTGAGCAGCGTGATGTGGCGCGATGGGGCGTTTGGACCGGCGCCGCCGATGCGCGGCAGCAGGGCGTCGACGACGTGCTCGCGCAGATTCGAGCGGGCTGCCAGGTGGTGAAGGGCCACCGCGCTATCCCGGCGGCTGTACAGCGCGAAGCCGACGACTCGCCCACCAGAGAGGGCGAGCAAGGCCAGGCCGCTGCCGGTGACGAGCGAGGCGGCTTCCCGTTGCCAACAGGGCGGCGTCTGTTCTAACGCCCGTGCATTTTCCACAGCCTCATCGACCGTGGCTTGCTCCACCATCAGCGTGGGCACGGGGGGCGCCGGCTCGTGCCGGGGATCACGCTCCAGGCAGACGAGGTCCCGCGCCACGGTGAATCCGCCCTTGGCGTAGATATGCCGTGCCGCCGCGTTGGTAGTCAGAACTTCCAATCTGACGTCCAATGCTCCGGCCGCACGCGCTTGCTCGAGTATGCGACCGAGCAGCCGGCGGGCCAACCCGCGCCCGCGATGGGCCGGGACGATGCCAAAGGCGCTGATCCAAGCGCGCGTATTGCGCAAGCCGAGGAAGCTAATGCCGATGAGCTCGCCGTTGGGGGCACGAATGACGAGCGAATGCGCCAGGTCGAGGCTGTGGACGCGTACCAAGCGGGAGAGGCGCCCCGCCGACTCATACACGGGCTGAGGGTAGCCGCGGAACGCCTCAGTGACGACGGTCGCGAGCTGCGCCAGACTGTAGCCCGCAGCGACGTCAAACTCGTACTGGCTCCCCATACGCCGTTCGCGCCTCTCTGCCGTGACGGAGAAACACGATACGACCAGACCTCCGGGACGTCAACGCGCTGCGACCTCGCCGCTGAGGAACCGATCCGAGGCTAATGGTGACCTCGGCGAGAACTGTGTCTGGCCAGTCGTGAGGGCCGAGTCCAGGTACGGGCGGCAAAGGCGGCAGCGCACCCCGCAGCCGGTGGCAGTCTCGATCTCGTCCACCGACGTCCAGCCCGACCGACGGGCTTCCGCCAGCACGGTCGCGAAACTCGTCTTGGCACAGATGCAGTGCGTTACCAATGTCGCCAATCCTTCGTCGAAGCTGCCGCGTTGCCAGTGAGCGTGAACTATACGGCATCGCTACCGCCGCCCGTGCCTGCCCGGCAACCTCTCCCCACCCTCCCCAGTCCCCACCGATAGGGTAGGAAGGGAGGGGAGCTTCGCCGGGGATGACCGTTATGCCTCACTGCATCTCTGGCTGGTGTTGCCAGGAAGGGCGACCAAGTTCACCGTGCAAGCTCCCCTCCCTTCGTAGGGGAGGGGCCGGGGGAGAGGTTGCCGGCGGCCGGGGGCTGCCCGGCGCCAAGGCCGATGACGACCGTGTCGCCTGGGTTCAGGCCGGAGACCACCTCGGTGGCGCGTCCGTCGTTGAGACCGACCGCGATGACCTTCAGCACGGCCTTGCCATTCTCCATCACCAGTACCGGTGCCTGTTGCCCGCCGCCGGTCGCGCCGGCATTGGCGACCGGCACCGGAGTCCCAGACGCAGCCTGCCGGGCCATCTGCGAGCGCGCGAACGATATCGCAACGCTGGGCGCCTTGAGCACGTTGTCGCGGCTGGCGGTGACGATATTGACGTTCGCCGTCATGCCGGGCAGTAGCTTGGCCTGCGTCGGGTCGATCGTGCTGGTCACGTTGTAATTCACCACATTCTGCTGCGTTATGCCCAGCGGCTGGATGATCGTCACCTTCCCGGTAAAGCGCTGGCCTGGGAAGGCGTCGATCGTGAAAGCGACGGGATTGCCCAGGCTGATCTTGGCCATGTCCGACTCGTTCACCTGGGCTGTCACCTGCAGCGCGTTCAAGTCATTGAGCAGGATGAAGCCGCTGGCGGCGCCGCTGCCGGACACGGCCCCACCGCTGACGTACTGCCCGACGTTGCCATTGACCTGCGCTACGGTCGCGTCAACCGGCGCCGTGAGCGTTGCTGTTGCGAGATTGGATTGGGCTGTTTGTACCGCGACCTGCGCATTCTGTACCTGGGCCGAGGCGGCGTTCAGATCGGCCTGCGTCGGCGGCGCCTGGAGCTGCGCCAGAGCATCCTGGGCCATCTTGATCGCCTGGGTGTCCTGATCGACCGTGGCCTGCGCCGTTTGCAAGGCGCTGGCCCCCTTGGTCGTCTGCCCATCGAGCGCCGCTTGGTCGCTCTTGACTGCAGCGCCGGCCGCGTCGAGAGCCTGCTGCGCCAACTGCACCAGTCCGGCGTTCTTCGCCTGATCGGATGCCACCGTCGCCCGCGCGGTCTGGAGCGCTGCGCTTGCCTGATCGACGGACGTCCGCGCGGTGACCAGGCTGCCCTGCGACTTCGTGGTGTCGTTCGCCAGCGCGGTTTGCGCGGTCTTGGACGCGGCGGCGGCCTGGTCGACGGCGGTCTGCGCGGCCAGTAAGCCGGCCTGCTGCTTCGCTTTGTCGGTGTTGGCGGCGTCCTGGGCTGCTTTCAGCCCGTTCTGCGCGCTGTTTACTGCCTGCTGCGCCGTCGCCGCGGTCTGTTGCGCCTGGGCCTGGGTCTGCTGAATCTGCGCCTGCAGCGCCGCGATGGCGGTCTGCTTGCTGTTGACCGTCGCGTTCGCCGCGTTACAGCCTGCCTGCGAGTTGTTGCGGTTATCCAGATTGCAGGCGGCGTCGCGTGACACCTGGGCGGCGTAGAGGTCGTTCCTGGCCTGCTCCAACTGCTGCTGTTGCACCGGTGAGCCGCTGGCAATGGTGGCCTGCGTATTTTGCAGGTTCTGTTGCGCATTGGCTACCGCTTGCTGTGCCGTGGCCAGGGATGTGCTCTCGGATTGGAGCGCCAGTGCTGCTTGTTGCTGAACCGACGCTTGATTCTTCTGGGCGTTGGCTAGTGCTTGCTGAGCGTTCTGCACGGAGACCTGATCGGATTGCGTGCCGGCGGCAATCTGAGCCTGCACCGAGCCGAGGTTCTTCTGAGCATTGGCCTGCGCCTGCTGAGCGTTCGCCACGGTAACGACGTCAGCTGCCGCACCCTTGCTCACCTGCTGCTGCACGTTGCCAAGGTTCGCTTGCGCATCTGCTAGCGCCTGTTGGGCATTGGCGAGGGTCACCTGCGCTTGCTGAATATCCTTGGCGTTTTGCTGCGCGACCAAGTCCGCGTTCTTTTTGGCGTTGGCAAGTGCGGATTGCGCGGCGGCGATGGACTGCTGGCCGATGGCGATCTGCTCCTGAGTCGGGCCGATTTGGACCTTCTGCAGCGCGGCCTGTTGCTGGGCGAGCGTTGCCTGGGCTTGATTCAACGCGTTCTGCAGGTCGGTGCTGTCTTGTTTGGCGAGCACTTGTCCCGCTTTCACCTTGTCGCCAGGGTGAACCAGGATCTGATCGAGCTTGCCACTCTGCTTGAAGGTAAGTGGGATTGATGTCGCGGTGCTCACGGGACCGGTGGCGGCGATGGCGACCGTCACGTTGCCGCGCGCGATCCTGGCAGTCTGATACGTGGGCGCGACCTCCGTCGCGGTGCGAGATCGGAACGCCAGTACGGCGCCGCCGATGATGAGGACCGCGATCAGGAACAGGCCCACCAATCGCATCGGGAGCGAGCGGAACGGGCGTGTTATCGTTTGTTGACCAAGCATGGGCAGATCCTTTACACCATCGCCACCGGATCGACGGCAACAAGCGGGCCGGGGCAGTGCGGCGTCGTGCCACCATCATACTCCGTTCCGTTCGATATGGGCTGGCGGTCTGTCAAGTATGTGTGAAGTTACGCGGGACAACTTGACCACGACACTTCGGGGCGGTACCCTATTGCATCCCGTTGGGGATTGCCTTGGTTGGTTTCATCCTAGGTGGGTAGCGATCTCGGTAGGCTCGAATACCGGAGATCTGCGACGACAATCGCTTCGGGGCATTTCGCCCCGAAGCGATTTGACCCCGGCGAGATACCGTTCAGCCACCAGGGCGCGTCGCTCCGAGCCTTCGCTGCACGGTTGCAACGGCCTGGTCTGCCCAGGCGCGTATCTCTGCCGACACCCCAAGCTCGGCCAGCTCCTCGAGGCGGTACCATCCGATCCGGTTGACTTCTCGTGGGCTCGCCGTGAGCGCCGTGCTCCCGGTGGGAACCGCAAAGTAGATGAGATCGATGTGTTCGTGTCCGGGCGCAATCCGCTCGAGCTGAATCCCCTCCGGCCGGGCTAACCGCGCCGGACCGGGCTGCCCATCTGCCCGTTCCGGCAACAGGCGCACGCTGATCCCCGCCTCCTCGTACACCTCACGCCGCGCCGCGGTGTCGGGCAGCTCGTCCGGCTCGATGTGCCCGCCCGGAGGCAGCCAGCGTTGCAGCTTGCGGTGGTGCAGCAAGAGCACCAGGCGGTCTCGGACGACGAACGTCGCCACGGTAAAGTGGCGCGTGGGTCCCGTTGACCCGTTCGCCTCGCTAGGGGGCAGTCGATGCTCCATGGCTGCGTAGCCTACCTGTCTCCAAGGCGACGACCCGCACTCGCCGCCAACGCAGCGTAGCGGATGGTCCGCTGCCCTGGGATGTGGCTGGCCCAAAAGTGTGTATGATGGCGCACGAGGAGCGCAGGACCACAAGAAACGGACGGCAATGGCTGAGCAGCTACGCATTGGCGTGATCGGGGCCGGCGGCATGGGTACCAGTCACGCGCGAGGAATCCAGACCTGGAGTCGGGCGCGGGTCACCGCGGTGTCGGATACCGATGAGGAGCGCGGTCGGAAGCTGGCTACGGAGATCGACGTGCCGTGGGTCGGCGGCTACGAAGCACTGTTGAGCGGCGACTTGGTCGACGCGGTGACCATTGCCAGCCCACCTTTCATGCACAAGGAGATGGCCGTCGCCGCGGCGCGTGCCGGCAAGCACGTGTTCTGTGAGAAGCCGTTCGCCGTCCACGTGGCGGACTGCGAGGCGATCATCGCCGCGGCGTCGGAGGCGAAGGTCACCCTCATGGTGGGGCAGGTGCTGCGCTTTCTGTCGCCCTTCATCAAGGTGCGCGAGCTGGTCGACAACGGTTCGATCGGTCAGGTGATCTCCGCGCAGGTCACGCGCGTGGCCGGCGGCTCCGGGGGGGTGTGGTCGGCGCACTGGCGCTCCCGCCTGGAGTCGTCGGGTGGCTTGCTCCTGGAGATCAACGCCCACGAGATCGACTTGCTGCGCTGTCTGGGCGGTGACGTCGCCAGCGTCTATGCGGAGGCCGGCAACTACATGCATCCGGCCGCCGACTATCCCGACCTCGCCTTTGTGTCGTTGCGTTTCCGCGGTGGCGCGGTTGGCTGCCTCTATACCAGCAGCGCCAGCGCGCTGTCGTCGACCAGCGGCGCGGTGCAAGGGACCGAAGGGGCCATCCGCTACAACGGTTGGGGCAACCGTGGCACGCTCGAGTGGAAGCGTTTCGACCAGAAAGAAGCGACCGTGATCAAGCTGGAGGAGGTGCAGGTTCCGCCCGGCGTGGCGTATGAGCTGGACAAGTTCGCTGAAGCGGCGCTGACAGGGACGACGCCGGTCGTCACTGGCCTCGACGGCCTGAAGGTGGTGGAGATTGCCTGGGCTGCCTATGAGTCCGCGAAGACTCGGCAGGTGGTCACGCTTCCGGAGCGGTAGGGAGGAGACTGATCTAATGCGCTTGGGACTTATCGGCTGCGGTGGCATTGCGCGCAACGCGCACCTGACGGCGCTGGAAAAGCTGCGGACGGTCGACCGCGATCGCGACGTCGAGCTGGCAGCGTGCGCGGATAGCGCGCTGCCCAATGCCGAGATTGCCGCCGATTGGGCCGCCGAACACTTCGGCCAGCGGCCCCAGGTATTCGGCGATTACAAGCAGATGTTGACGGCGGCGAAATTGGATGCTGTCGACATCTGTCTGCCCCACGGTCTTCACCACGTTGCGGGGATCGACGCGTTCGAGGCCGGCTGCCATGTGGTGCTGGAGAAGCCGTTTACCGTGACCGTCAAGACCGGGCGTGCCCTGATAGCCGCCCAGCAGCGCGCCCGCAAGGTGCTGGCGACTGCCGTCCCGATGCGGCGTATGCCGGGGCAGCGGGCGGCGCACTGGGCCATCAATACGGCGCGGTTGATCGGCGATCCTCGTGCCTTCTTCTGCCACGATGTGCGCCAGCGGCAACCCGTGCAGCGCCCCGCCGCATCCGCGACTCCAGCGCCGGAGCGCCGCCCCGTGCGCGAGAACTGGCGCGCCGACCGGTTGATGTCCGGCGGCGCCATGGTCGTCGATAGCGGCTTCCATTTCATGGACACCATCCGCGTGTTGTTCGGCGAAATCGATCAGGTGTACGCCGAGCTTCGCGGCTTCCGGCCCGATGGCGTCAACACGGTGCAGGAAGGTCGGGAGAACACCGCCTTGGTGACGTTCTCCTTCGCCAGCGGTGTCGTGGGGAGCTGGACATGGTCCGCCGGATTATCCGGAGACGGCAACAGCAGCCTCATTCTGTATGGCAGCAACGGCTCGCTCAGCGACACGGGGACGCAGAGCATGTATGCGGTCTACCACCTTTTCATGGATGGCGGCGAGCTCCGCACGACCGACGGTCAGGTCACCACACTGGAGGAGCTCAACGAGCAATACCTGGCGTCGCTCTCTGTCGAGGAGCGCGAGCGCGTCTTCCCCGGTGGGGTCACGGACGCGTTTGCCATCGAGCTGCACGACTTTTTCGAGGCCGTTCGCACCGGCGGCCGCCCCGAGGTCGATGGGGAGGAAGGCCTCAAGACGCTGGCCGTGCCGTTGGCCGTCTATGAGTCGGGCTATACCGGCCACGCCGTCAAAGTCGCCGATGTGCTGGCAGGCCGGGCTGGCACGTACCAGCGGGAGATCGACGCCCACTGGCCAGTGTAGGCGCGGCTGGCGCCAGAACCAGACCATGAATGGTCCGGCTCACAGGACGAAGCCCATTTGGGGCTGCCCGGACGGAAGGTTGGTTCGGGAATATGGCGACGAGGCCGCCGACTGAAGAGCCCCCTTGTGGGGCTTCGTCCTGTGAGCCGGACGCTTTAGCGTCCGGTTAGCTCGCCACGTGCTATACTGCCTGTTGAACTGAATATTTCGATTGGCCTTCGGGGCAGGGTGAGGCAGCCTGGCTGCCAATTCCCGATCGGCGGTAGAGCCCGCGAGCGGCGACTGATGAGGTCGTTGCAGGATCCGGTGAGACTCCGGAGCCGACGGTACAGTCCGGATGGGAGAAGGCGCACCGGTTGGCGCGCGTGCCCGAAGGGTGGATGCACCTTTCGGGCACGAATGTTTTGGCGAGCCGGTGGTTTCCGGAGCAGCTCTGATCGAGCTGTCCGCGCGTTGCATCCCTTTCCCCTGCCCTCTGGGCGTATGCAGGTGAGGGATGACGGCTTCGACGTTCATGACTCTGGCGCTGGCTGAGGCGGAGCTTGCGCGTGGCCGGACGGCGCCCAATCCGCCGGTTGGCGCCGTGCTGGTGCGCGATGGCCAGGTGATCGGACGCGGCCACACCCAGCCGCCCGGCGGACCGCACGCCGAGGTGATGGCGTTGCGTCAGGCCGGACCGCTCGCTGGTGGCAGCACACTCTACGTGACGCTGGAGCCGTGCTGCCACTACGGCCGCACTCCGCCTTGCACGAACGCCGTGATCGCCGCCGGCGTTGCCTCGGTCGTCGTCGCGGTTGAGGATCCGAATCCCCTGGTGGCCGGCAAGGGCCTGGCGCGGTTGCGGGCCTCGGGTGTCACGATCCGACTCCACGATGGCCTGGATGAGGCGTCACGCCTGCTCCGTCCGTTCTTCAAGCACGTCCGGACCGGCCTGCCCTACGTCACGGTCAAATGGGCCATGACGCTGGACGGGCGCATCAGCAGCCGTACGGGGGACGCGCGCTGGATCAGCGGACGAGAAGCGCTGCTGTGGGCCCACCGATTGCGCGACGCTGTCGACGCCGTGCTAGTTGGCGTCGGCACGGTCGTCGCGGACGACCCGCGGCTGACCGTTCGTCTCTCGCTGGAGGAGCTGGTGGTGAGAGATTCACGACCGCAGGGGCCGTTGCGCGTCGTTTTGGATAGCCACTGCCGCCTGCCCTTGCACGCTGCGCTGCTGTCCCCGGAACTGGCGGCGCACACCTTGCTCTTCGCCACCAAGCGGGCTACAACCGCCGCTTGCTCGGCGGTCGTCGCGACCGGCGCAGAAGTATGCATCGTCGCAGCGGACACGACCGGCAGGGTCGATGTGCGCGTCGCGCTCGAACAGTTGGGGCGGCGGGGGCTGCTCCACGTTCTGGTCGAAGGAGGCGCTGAGGTCCACGCCAGCGTGCTGGAGCATGGGCTGGCCGACGAGGTCGCGGTGGTGGTGGCGCCGAAGCTGATCGGTGGACGCGACGCGCCCGGCCCGGTTGGCGGTCGTGGCACGGAGCGCCTGACCGACGCGCTCACCCTGGAGCATGTACGGACGCTCCCACTAGGCGAGGATTATCTCATCGAAGGACGCTTGCCGCCGGATGGGCGGCTGGCGGCTCGGTCGCCGGTTTCCGGCGTTCTGCACAGGGGAGGTTGAGCGATGTTCACCGGGATAGTCGAAGAGGTTGGCCGTATCCGGGAAGCCGGAGCGGCGGCGCTGGAGGTCGCGGCGCAGCGTGCGCTCGAGGGGACCGCGCTCGGCGACAGTATTGCCGTCAATGGCGTTTGCCTGACCGTGGCGCGTCGTGGTGATGGCTGGTTCGCGGCCGACGTGATGCCGGAGACGCTCCGCCGGTCCAACCTTGGCATGCTGGGTCCCGGCGACAGTGTCAACCTGGAGCGCTCGCTGGCCCACGGGGGCCGGCTGGGTGGCCACGTGGTCCAGGGCCACGTCGACGCCACGGGAACCGTGGTCGATCTTACTCCAGAGCAAGAGGCGCTGCTCGTTACCATTGCCGCACCTCGTCACTTACTGCGCTATGTCGTGGAGAAGGGCTACATCGCCGTCGACGGAGCCAGTCTGACCGTCGTCGACTGCACCGAGGACGCTTTCCGTGTTTCGCTCGTCCGCTTCACGCTCGATCACACCATCTTTTCCCACTGGCGAGTGGGCGACACCGTCAATCTCGAGGTGGACATCCTGGCCAAGTACGCGGAACGGCTGTACGGGGGCGCCGGGGCGATGAGGCGAGGGGGCGATGAGGCGACTCGGCGTGAGGGCGAACCGAGGAGGCACGCGCAATCCGCGGGATGGACCAGCGATTCCGTTTTGCCTCCAGCCTCCACAATCTCACTCGCCTCATCGTCCCCTCGCCTCATCGCCCCGGCGCCCTTGCCCCTAATCCCCGTCGAAGAGGCGCTGCAGCGGCTACGCGCTGGCAAGATGGTG
>CALBSQ010000351.1 GCA_937967325.1 uncultured Chloroflexota bacterium | reverse complement strand
GGAGTCTTCGGGACCCACGAGGAGACGCGGCGCTGGTTGGAAGAGGAGCGCAACGCTTGGGAACGGGATCAACCGCCATGACGATCGCCAATCTCGACACGTAAAGGTGGCGTGTAGCGCCGCTCTTGCGTGACTTCCGCTGGATATATCTGGGCGACTTCTGTTGAAATCGGCAGACTGGATCGAGCCTGGTATCATCCAGGTCCAGCGCAACAGTTCGCCCGGAGCTCGGCCTGGCAGGAGGATCTAGTGGCTGAGCACGTCGTCGCCGCGGTCCAGGACATTCCCGAAGGCTCCAAGCGCATCGTCAACGTTGGCGGCCTGGAGATCGGCGTTTTCAACGTTAAGGGTAGCTTCTACGCTTTACCCAACCACTGCTTCCACCAGGGCGGGCCGCTGTGCGAAGGCAACGTCGGCGGCACCGTACAGGCAAGGGTGGAGCAGGGCTGGAAGCCGGAGTGGGTGCAGGAGGGTGAGATCGTCGTCTGCCCCTGGCACGGCCTGGAGTTCGACGTCACCACCGGCCAGTGCCTGGCCCGGCGGCGCGGCCGCTTACGCCAGTTCGTCGTGCGCGTAGAGGACGGCCAGATCAAGCTCTTGGTTTGAGCGTCATGCCGGCTGTGGTTGTACGGTACTTCGTCAAGTGTAGTGCGTGCGACCAGACCTTTTGGGTGGCCGCTCCAGACAGCCCGACCCCCGACCACGGACCGTGGAACCGCCGGCTGGAGCGGCAGCCCACCGCCCGCTTTGGGTGTTCGGGCGCGGGGCTGCCGGGTCACTGGATCGGCGAGGACCGTGATGGCGGACCCGTTGCCCCGGATGTTCGTTAGCATGACGAGTCGGGCGAACCGTAAGGGAGGAGACCGAGGACCCCTGGTGTCCCGCCCCGGATGTGCTCGACAAGACACGTCGCTGGTGACGGAACTGCCGGGGCCGCGACCGCGGTCGGCGGCTAAGCACCGGGGGCGACTGCGGTCGGACGAACGATGGCGACGACGGCGGCTCGCCGCCGGTCATCGCGAGCTGAGCGGCGAGGCCGACAATATCCGAGCGACCGCAGTCGCCCCGTCCGGTTAGCCGCCGACCGCGGTCGCGGCCCCGGCAGTTCCGTCACCAGGGATATTTCCTGTTTTCTCGGTCGTCGCGGCTCGGGCAGTCGCCGTCCGATACCTCGCCGGCACCGTGATCTTCGGGAATAGCGTCAGCGCGTTCGTGCCCATAAGCTTGCGGCGGGCGTCGTCGCTTATCGGCAACTGGAAGGCCACTTTCGGGTGGTCGAAGTCGTGGTGCGGCCAGTCCGAGGCGAAGACGGTCGTGCTCTCACCGTTGTAGACGCGGATGAGGTCGACCAGATCCTGGCCGCGTTGCGGCTCTTCGATCGGCTGCGTGGCGAAGTACATCTTGTCGATCCACCTGCTGGGCAGGTCGTCGTAGTAGGGCCAGGAGCGGCGGTTCTCCGTGAACTCCTTGTCCAGGCGCAGGCGCAGGAACGGCACCCACGTCAGGCCGGCCTCGCAGAAGAGGATGCGCAGGCTGGGGAAGCGCACCGGGACGCCGTTCTCCATGAAGCTCATGAGATTGGACATCATGGCGAAGACGTGGGAGGCGGTGTGCCCGCTGATTGACCCACCGAACTGCTCCACGTTGAACGGGAAGCCCCAGGAGCTGCCCGACACCGAGTGCAGGGCGACCGGCAGGTTGGCCGCCTGCGCGGCTTCGAAGATGGGGAAGTAGCGCGGATGGCCCCACAGCGGATAGACCTGACAGGTGGGTAGGAAGACCGCCACGAGGCGCGGGTGGCCGGCCCAGCGCTCGATCTCCTTGACCGCCTCAGCGGGGTCCTGATGGACGGCCACGATCACGCCGTAGAGGTCATTCGCCTCGTGGACCCACTTCTCGGCGATCCAGCGGTGGTAGGCGCGCGCCAGGGCGGCGGCGTAGTCGGGATTGGGCAGCGCCGCGATCTTGAGGAAGAAGTCGGGGAAGATCACCGCCGCGTCGATGGAGAAGGCGTCCAGGTCGCGCCGCATCTGGTCTGCCGTCCAGACGATCTCCTCGCGCGCGCCGCGGAAGTTGGGCAAGGAGGCCCCAGGCAGCGGCCCTCCCCCGCCGGGGGCGTAAGTCGGCACGTCGAGGTAGCGGCGGGATAGGCGCGCGGCATTCTCCACGGCCTTCCGCCAGGGTGGATCGGTGTACGGCGTCAGCTCGTTCGGCGTCTCGTGGGCGTGGACGTCGGCGTCGACCACGAACACGTCGTCGAGTGTCAACCGCGGCGTCTTGCGCGGAACAGGCGCCGTGTCCCGTTGGACTGCCGCCTGCTCTTGAAGGGGAGCTATCGTTGCCGTTCTCTTAGCTTGGGTGGTGACCACGCTTCCCGCACCTCCTCGATCGCCCGTCCGACGCTGCACCTATACTACGCGTGCGCCGACGCGCCGCGTCCGGACGCCAGTCTACTCTACGCTAAGGTGGTGGTGACAATCAATAGCGACACGCCGGTCATCGACGTCGACGTCCACATCCACGAGTCCTACGCCGACCTGGAGCCGTATTTTGAGATGCCCTGGCGACGCGCGTTGGAAGGAGCGCCGGCCTGGCGACCGAGCGCGGCGGGCGCGCAGATCTTCGACACGCCCGGCTTGACGCCGCTGACATCCTACGATCCGATGCTCGGCGACTTCCCAGAGCAGGAGCCGCACCTGGTCACTTCGCCGGACATCCTGCGCGCCGACCTCGACCACCGGTACATCGACGCCGCGCTTATCTTTACGGGACGGCTGCTCAAAGCAGCCACGGGCAACGATCACCTCTATGCCGCCGCCCTGGGCCGGGCCTACAACCGCTACCTGAGCGAGCGCTGGGTCGATCCACAGCGCGGCATTTATGGGGCGATCATGGCCGTCAACCAGGCGCCCGAAGAGGCGGCGGGAGAGATCAGACGCTATGCCGGTCAGGAGGGCCTTGTCGCAGTCTACCTGCCGATGGCCGGCAACTACCCGCTGTGGGGTGACCGCTCCCACGAGTCGATCTTTGCCGCGGCGGAGGAGGCTGGGCTGCCGGTCGTGCTGCAGGGCACGCTGACGGTCCACACCGTATTCCCCTACCAGCTCCACCACCTGCCCACGGCGCTGGCCAAGCAGACGCTGTCCCAACCATTCGGGGCGTTGGCTAACCTCGTCAGCCTGCTCACGACCGGAGTGCTCACCCGCCATCCCAATCTCCGCGTCGTCTTCACCGACGTCGGTGTGAGCTGGCTGCCCTTCCTACTGGAGCGCCTCGACCACTTCTACCCCTACCTCCGCGACGAAGTGCCGTTCTTGGAGCAGCCGCCGAGCGAGTACGCGCGCCGCCAGGTCTACGTCACCACCCACCCGCTCGACAGCGGGCGCGACCCTGCATTCACCATAGCCTGCCTGGAAGCGATCGGCGCCGGCCACGTCCTCTTCGGCTCCGACTGGCCGCACTTCGACGCCGGCTCGCCGGAACGGGTGAGGCAGCTCCCCATCGCCGAGGAGGCCAAACGCCAGATCCTGGGCGGCAACGCCGCGGAGCTACTTCGACTTCCTGCCCTGGCTGACATAATCTCAAACTAACGGACGATGTCGACCGGGGCCTTTAGCGGTGTGTCCACGAAGGCGAGGTGGCGGTTCAGCCCTCCGGCAGCGCGGTCGGATCGCTATACTCCCCGTGATGCGCCAGACGATGCTTCGCTCGTTCCAGGGTGTGGTCATCAATCGCAATTACGGCCTCTTCCTGGCCGGCTCCTTCGTCTCGGCGCTAGGATCGTGGCTGTTGACGGTCGCGCAGGGCTGGCTCGTCCTGCAGCTCGGCAACTCTGACTTCCTGCTGGGGCTCGCCAGCTTCGCGCAGATGGCGCCGCTCCTCATCTTGGGCATGCCCGGCGGGGCGGTGGCCGATCGCGTGGATCGGCGGCTGTTGCTCCTGGTGACACAGATCGTGGCGCTGCTGGCCTCGGCCGCACTGGCCCTGCTCGCCGTGCTCGGACGAGTGCAGGTATCGACACTGTTGCTGGTCGCCCTGGTGACCGGCTTGGCCAACGCCTTCATGTGGCCGGCTTGGTCGGCTTTCATCAAGGATCTAGTCGGCCCAGAGCAACTGCGCGCCGCCGTGGCGACGAACTCGGCGCGCTTCAACCTGACGCGCGTGCTGGGCCCGGCGATCGGCGGTGTTATCCTGGCTCGTTACGGCAGCGCCGCTTGCCTCATTGCCGGGACGGTCATGATGCTGGGTGTTACTGCGGCACTGGTTGCCATCCGGACGCCTCCGGCCAAGCCCGCGCCACGCCGCCACTGGCGAGAGGTCTTGACGTCCGGTGCGACGTACGCCTGGCAGCATCAGCAGGTGCGCGGCATCTTGTTGGTGACAGCGTTCATGGCGCTCTTTGGCTCGTCCTACCAGGCCTTCCTGCCGGCGTTTGCCCGTGACGTTCTCCGGATTGGGCCACAAGGGCTGGGCTGGGAGCTCGGCGCCGTGGGGGTCGGCGCGGTGGCCGGCGCCATCGCCAGCGGGCGGCCCCGCGTGGCGCGTCAGCCCGCGCGAGCGATGCTCTACTTGTTGGGCCTGGCGGGCGGCGGCCTGTTGCTCTTCGCGTTGGCGTCAAGCCCCCTGGTCGCCTTGCCGGCGCTCGCCTTGATAGGGTTTGCCACGATCGCCTTCCTTGCCATCGCCAACGCCTCCGTCCAGTTGGCGGTGCCGGACAACATTGTCGGAGGCGTCATGGGCGTGTGGGTCGTCGTCAACGCCGGTCTGGTCCCGATCGGCAGCCTGCTGATCGGCGCGGTGGCCGAGTGGCTGACCGTGGCCGTGGCCGTCGGCGTTGCCGGGCTGATCTGTGCGGGACTAAGTGTCGCATTGCTGATCGTTCAGCATAAGGCGCCCGGTCGCCGGGCGTTGCGCGCCGCGCGAAGCTAGGATAGGATCGCAGTCATGCGGCAGTATGCCATTCGCCGGATCATCCAGTTCTTTGCCATCTCGTGGGGAGCGGCCACGCTTGACTTCGTCATCCCCCACCTCTCACCGACCCATCCCGTGCGCGAGAGCAAATTGACAAGGCACTGTCCACGGTTGTCCTGACGCACGATATGCTGTGGACACAGGGTTGATGGAGGCTCCGCACATGCGGCTCTGGATGGACGTGATGCGGCACATGGAGCCGGTCATGCAGGATCATGGGCGGCTGTTCGACGCTTGGGCGGCCGGTGGTGTCGATGGGCTGGTTATCGGACCGTTGGCCTTTGAGGAGCGCGTCGCTGCCTTCGACCCTGATCCCGACGTGTATCGTCGTTTCGGCGTCGAACCGCCGCTCCCGCCGGCTCAGGTCCTACCGGAAAAACGCGAGCTCCTCGATCGAACCCTTCAGGCAGCCAAGGATCGTGGGTGGCGGGTCTGGATTTTCACGCCCAATGCCGGCGCCGGACCGGCGCCGGATGCGCGTGGACCGCTCATCGTCGACCCCCATGCTCGCGCGGCCTTCTGCGCGCGGATCGTCGATACGATGCAGCACTATCCCATGGCCGACGGGGCCGTGCTCGACGGTCCCGAGTGGGGCTACGAGATCGCGCCACATCACCAGAATTTCCGCTCCTACATCTTCAACGACCTGCCCGAGACGGTGGCGCCAGCGTGTGCCGAGCTCGGCTACGACTACCGTGCGCTCGTGGACGCCAACGATCGCCTCTTTCACCGCCTGCACACCCTTGACGTCCAGCAGGTCCGGCTGCATGGGAGTCGGCACGGTGGATTACTGGGCGCCTTTGGCCTCCTGGGCGGCGATCCTCACCTTCTGGACTGGATCGCCTTCCGGATCGACACGCTGAATCGCTTTTACGCCGCAATCCGCGAAGCGCTACAGACGCAGAGCAACCGTCCGTTCCTGTTGGCCGCCGGGCCGCGCACTGCCGCCTTCGCGCCACTCTGCGGTTACGATCTAGGTCGGCTGTCCGGCATCCTGGATGTCCTGCTGCCGAAGCACTACTTCTGGCATCGCGGCTTCGATGGCATGTACGGCACGGTAGCCCGCTACGTCGAGACGCTAACACGGTGGAATGCGGGCTTGAGCGAGGGGGCGGCACTGGACGTTGTCGGCGCGCTCTTCGGCATCGACCTGCCCGGCGTCACCTCGCTCGCGGCCTTCGATGCCGGCTTTCCGCAAGAGTTCTTCGACCGAATCGTGACACAGGAGACGGACCGCGCGTTGGCCGCCACCGGCGACCCCGAGCGCGTCGTCCCCTGGGTAGACGCCGGCCGCAAGCCGCACGACGGCGATCCCGTCACGGCAGGCGACCTCAGTCGGTTGCTCGATGCGGCGGAGCGCACAGGCCTGCGGCGCTTCGTCTATCACCACCACGGCAATCTTACCTCAGGCGAGTGGGCGGTGATCACTCGCCGCTGCGGCCAGCCCTGGCAGACCACGACCAGTCCGCCACTGAACCTCTACGGGCCGCGCGTGGACGAGACCGAAGGCTACCGGCCGCCGGATTTGCCGGTGCTGTGACGGCGAGCTGCCTTCATTGCTTATTCCCACAATGCCGGCGATCCACCCGCCCATTCATGGGCGGGTGGATCGCCGGCCGCGATATGTGGTGCATTACCGACGTTGCTCCCCGCCGTTTTCCCGGTCGTCACACGCGAGACCGTGAGTGCGCAGAGTTCGTTTCCTCGCCAATGTCTCGAACGCCCCTAGCGCACTTTCGCCAGCTTCGTCATCCTGCCGCCAATCAACCATTCGGCAACGTAGATGTTGCCCTCGCGGTCTGCCGCGATGCCGTGCGGGCTATTGAACTTGCCCGGCTCGAGGCGATTGGTGCGCGTCGGCACGCCCTTCTCATCCTTCATGTTGGGCCAGCCGTCGGCGTCGCACACTGCCTCGTTCGCTCCCAGATAGCAGACGAGCTGGTCTTTGCCGTCGAGAATGGCTAGCCTCGCGCGAAGTTCCGCCACGATCAAGAAGTCGCCGTCTCTGGCGAAGCCGCTGGGGCTGCTCAGGAAGTCGGCCCCGAAGGCGCGCTTGAACGTCCCTTCCAAGTCGTAGACCTGGACGCGGCGGTTGCTGCGATCGGCGATGTAGAGCTCCGGCTCCGATTTGCGAGCGTCGATCCAGATGCCGTGTGGGCAGGCGAGGGCGCCGGCGCTCCCTTCTGTGCCGTTGATGCTGCCGAGGTAGGCGCCCTGCTTGCTGAATCGGCTGTAGCGGTGGATGTGGCTCTGCCCATAGCCATCGGCGACCCACACGTCGCCGTTGCCGCCGAAGCGCTCCTCGTTGACTGCCACCGACGTGGGGGAATACTTCCCTTGCCCGTAGATCGGTAGATTTGGCTGCTCCAGAGTTAGTACCATCCGACCGTCCATGGCGAGCTTCACAACCTGGCCGTTCGCGCCGCCCTGCTGCTGCAGCTCGCCATCCCGCCGCACCCGCTTGGAGCCGGAGTCGGCGATCCAGAGATACTCGACGTCACCCTCCTTGGAAACGATGATGCCGTGGCCTTCGGTGAGACCGGTTTGCATAGAGCGCAGGAGCTGGCCGTCCTGGTCGAACACCAGCACGGCCGGCTCGCCCGGGTGAAAGGTGATCACGTGGCCCGCGCTGTCGATGGCAACGCCGGGGTGCGCCCATCCTCCCCGCGCCGCTTCCGTGTCGGGCAGTTTGGCCCAGGTCTCGACCCAGTCGTAGCGATGCTCGCCGCTACCGATCTGCATATTTCTCTCCCTCTACGCTTGATCCACCAGGCTAACCAGAGCAATGGCGGCTAGTCGCGGCCGCTCTGCCCCAGGTTGCGACGGCATGTGCGCCGCGCACCACCTGGAAGCATCGTGCGCGAGATTGTACACGTCGCTGCGCGGGCGGATCGTGGGCCTGTCGAGCGAAGGTCGGCGCAGGTCATTGACGACGTTGGTGGCAGACGCTACTTTTCTGCTATCCGCACGATGCTGGCGATGGAAGCGCGGGGAGCCCAGCGTGAATGGTGTCCACGATCTCGGCGGCATGCACGGGTTTGGCCCAGTGTGCCCTGAGGAGGATGAGCCCACCTTCCATGAGGCTTGGGAAGGCCGGGTGTTTGCCATCATCCGCGCGGCGAGGGCGCAGGGGCTGTTCAACGTCGACGAGTTCCGACACGCGATCGAGCGGATGGAGCCCGCGCACTACCTGGCTACCGGCTACTACGAGCACTGGCTCGCCTCGGCCGAGACCAACCTGGCCGAGAAAGGGATCGTTTCCCGGGATGAGCTGGAGAGACAGACTGCGCTGATACGCGGCGGCGTCGATGCACCTGCGACCGGTCAGGCCGATCCCGAGTTGCGCGGGCGCATACTCGGGGGCGGCGGCAACCCGGATGTGCTGTGGCACGCCCAGGGGGCGCCGGCTCGTTTCGCGGTGGGTGATGCAGTCGTGGCTCGCAATCTGCATCCGGCAGGGCACACGCGGCTCCCACGCTACGTGCGTGGCAAGCGCGGCATCATCCACAAGCTCCACGGGATCGCCACGTTTCTGGATACGAATGCGCACGGGTTGGGCCAACAGCCGCGGGCCGTCTACAGCGTTCGGTTCGCCGGACGCGACCTGTGGGGCGACTCCGCTGCGCACGGGCACTGCGTCTTCCTCGACCTCTGGGACAGCTATCTCGACCCGACGTGAGCAGCGCGTGGGCGCTGCTGTTGCACGGCAAGGAGTACAAGGGTGAGCCACGAGCACGCAGGTCACCACCATCCCGAGCCACAGCCCTACGCGGCGTTGCGCACGAAGGCGCTGGAGTCGCTCTTGATCGAGAAAGGCCTCCTCTCCCCCGATATTGTCGACACCATCGTCAGTATGTACGAACAGGACATCGGGCCACTGCGGGGGGCCAAGGTAGTCGCGCGCGCCTGGGCGGATCCGGCCTACAAGCAGCGCCTGCTGCAAGACGGGACCGCGGCCATCGCCGAATTCGGCTTCACCGGGAACCGGGTCGACGTGCTGGAGAACACGCCTACCGTCCACAACCTCGTGGTCTGCACCCTGTGTTCCTGCTATCCCTGGTCCGTGCTCGGACTCCCGCCCAACTGGTACAAGATGCCGGCCTACCGTTCCCGCGCCGTCATCGAGCCGCGCGCGGTCTTGCGCGAGTTCGGACTCGTCCTGGACGAACACGTCGAGGTGCGGGTTTGGGATAGCAGCGCTGAAGTCCGCTACATGGTGCTCCCGGAGCGGCCGGTCGGTACCGAGGGCATGACCGAAGAGGAGCTCGCCTCCCTGGTGACACGCGATGCCATGATCGGCGTGGCCAAGGCAAAGGCGCCGGCGGCAACAGGATAGAAGCAGCGATGGCAAAAGCGAACGAACGGCAACTAGACGAGCTGGATGGGACGACCCCGGTACCACGCAAGAACGGTGAGCTCGTGTTTCAGGCCCCCTGGGAGGGCCGAGCCTTCGGCATGGCGGTCGCGATGAGCGACCGGCAGTTGTATTCGTGGCACGACTTTCGTGATCGCTTGGTCGAGGAGACGGCCCTGGCGGACGCGCGCGATACCCCGTCCGGCTATTACGAGCGGTGGCTCGCGTCCTTGGAGTCGCTGGTCATCGCCCGTGACTTCCTGTCGCAAGAGGAGCTCGACGCCAGGACGGTGGAGTATGCGTCGGGGGAGCGGGACGACGACTGACCGGCCCCGAACGCCGCCTCAGGCGAGCGTGCCCCGGCGCAATGACAACACGCCCAACGCCAGCGTGACGGCCGCGGTCACGCCGAGCACGGCCATGTCGCGGCCGAGCTGATCGGCCGAGCTGTAGAAGATCGACATTTGCAGGGCGTGGACGCCGTAGAAGGTGGGGATGAAGTGGGCGATCGCCTGGACCCAGCCGGGGAGGAAGGCGGCGACACTGATGCCGCCGCTAAGGAAGAACAGGTACAAGGCGAGGTTGATGCCGAGGGCGGTGACACGCTGGAAGCGGCGCGTTGCCGCGCCGATCGCCACGCCGAGGCCGGCGCTGGCCAGCGCGATCAGGAGCACCGTCAACAGGGTGGAGACCCAGTAGGGCCCCGCCGGGCGCAGGTAGCCGGTCAGGGCGCCCAGTGTCAGCACGACGGCGCCGATGAGGAGCGTGGTGAGCCAGCCCGCCATCAGCTTGCCGGCGATGAGCACGGCGCGGGGGACCGGGGCGAGGAGCAGCTCCTTGATGGTCGCGTCCTCCCACTCGCGCGCCGTCGCCAGCCCGGCGTTGATGATGCCGGCGATGGTCAGGAGCAGCACGAGGTCGGGGACCAGGTCGAACTGCAGGAGGCCGACATCCCGTTGCCGCAGGTCGGTCTCCTGGATGGCCACGTGGATGGGGCTGTTGCTTTGCGCGGCGTAGAACTGCGTGATGGCGGCCGGCAGCGAGCGGCGCAGGTCGTTGGTGAAGTCCAGGTTGAGGTTGTTGACGCGGATCGTCACCGGGTCGGCCTGGTGCGCCTCATAGGCGGAATCGAAGCTGGCGGGGATGGTGATCACCGCCGCCACGTCTAGCTCGCGCAACGCCTGGTCCGCCGCGGCGGGGGCGAGCCGCCTGACGTCGAAGGCGTCGGATCGTTCCAGGATGGCCGCCAGTTGCTGGGCGTGGGGACCGCTGTCCTCAGAGACGAGCGCCACCGGGTTGCGACCGACGGCGCGGGCGCTGAAGTAGAGGACGAGGAGGAATACCAGCGCCGGCAAGATCGTGGCCGCCACCGCCGTGGGCTGGCGCAGCCAGACGCCGATATCCTTGCGAACGATCACCCAGATGGCCGTCCAGTGTTCCATTAGTGCGCTACCCCCCTCCCGCTGAGCACCCTGGCGCTCAACGCGACCGCCAGCATTGCGAAGCCGGCCAGGATGAGACTATTGGCGAGCAGGCCAGTCTGTGTGGTCTGGAAGCCATGGAAGGCCTGCTGGAAGACGGCGATGCCGTAATACACCGGCTCGAAGCGGGCGACCGCGGCAATCACCGGATCGCCCCAGTTGGCGGGGCCGAAGGCGCCGCTGAGGAAGAAGACCGGCAAGGCTAGCCCGATGCTGAGCGGGATGACCGCCTGGCGCCGCTTGATCACCGTCCCGGCGAGGGCGCCCAGCGCGACGAACAGGATCATCAAGAGCAGCGTGAAGCCCAGTGTCTCGCCCCAGTGGACCGGCCAGACGCGCAGGCCGAAGACGATCACGGCTAGGACCACGACGACGCTCAGCGCGGTGAGCGCCAAGGCCCCCAACACTTTGCCGGCCTCGATGGCCCAGCCGCTGGCCGGCGCCAGGAGCAGCTCCTTAATCGTGCCGCGCTCGTACTCGCGGGCGGCCGCCGACCCCGCCATCAGCAGGCCGCCCAGCATCAGCCCGATCACCAGGATGCTCACGGAGAGGTACTCGATGTAGCCAGTGTCCTGACGGTAGGCGTCGACCTCCTGCGCCCTGATCACTACCTGATCGGGGAAGGCATCGGCGTAAAAGGAAGTAATGGCCAAGGGCACCGCCCGGCGGATATCATTGGTGAAGTCGACGTCCAGGTTGTTGATCTCCACCGGCAGACGCACCTGCCGGCCCGCCAGCAAGGCGGCGTCGAAGTCGGCCGGGACCGTGACGACCGCCACGATCTGCCCCTGTCGCATCAGGCTCTGCGCCTGGTCGGCAGTCGTCTGCTGGATGGTGAAGGAGTGCGCGCCTTGCATGGCCGCGACGAACTTTTGGGCGTAAGGCCCGTGCTCGTCCAGCACGATCGCCGTGGGCGCCTGGCCGCCGGTGAGCACGAAGAGCAGAAACAGCAACAGGAAGTTGAGCGGGATGATGATGCTCACCAGAGTGAACGCTCGCTCCGTCAGCGAGCTCTTGATATCTTTGATCGCCACCGCGCGGATCACGCGCAGGTCTTGGGCCAGATTGTGCATATGTTCCTCCTAATGACTCCCCTCGCCCGCTTGCGGGAGAGGGGCCGGGGGTGAGGGTCCGCAGCATGACCTAATCGCGCAATGCGCTGCCCGTCAAGCTCAGGAAGACTTCCTCCAGGTTGGGCTCACGCTGAGCAATGGAGCGCAGCTCGGTTTCCTGGGTCACCAGCGTGACCACCTGGCCGGTCACGTTGCGTTCACCGCTGATCGCCACCTTCAGCGCGCCGTCCTGCTGGTTGACGTCGCTCACGCCGGGCAGATCGCGAAGTCGCTTGACGAGCGCCGGCGACGCCGTCGGCTCCGTCTCCATGGCGAGGATGGTGTCGCCGAACGTCTGCCGCAAGTTAGCGGGGGTGTCCAGAACAATCAGCTTGCCATGGTCGAGGATGGCCAGCCGGTCGCAGAGGGTGTTGGCCTCTTCCAGGTAGTTCGTGCTGATGAGCAGCGTCTTGCCCCTGGCTTTGAGGTCGAGGATGTAGTCCCAGAGGGCGCGGCGGCTCTGCACGTCCACACCGAGTGTCGGCTCATCCAGATAGATCAGCTGCGGATTGTGGAGCAGGGCGCGCGCCAACGCCAGACGGCGCTTCATCCCGCCGGAGAACGTGCCGACCCTGCTGTTGCGCCGGTCGGACAACTGGACCAGTTCCAGCAGGTCGGTGATGCGGCGGTCCCGCTCGCGTCGTGGCACGCCGTAGAGCTCGGCGTGGAAGACCATGTTGGCCCAGGCGCTCAGCTCCTCGTAGAGGGCGGTTTCCTGCGGCACGGCGCCCAGCACCGCTCGAACGGCGCGCGGCTCGCGCGTGATGTCGTAGCCGAGCACCGTAACCTCGCCCGAAGTCGGCTTGGCGAGGCCGCTGACCATGTTGATCGTGGTCGTCTTGCCCGAGCCGTTGGGGCCGAGCAGACCAAAGATCTCGCCCCGACGGACCGTGAAGGAGAGGTTGTCCACGGCCGTGAACGCGCCAAAGCGCTTGGTCAAGCTCGTGATCTCCACCGCGGGGGTTCCGTCGGGACCCGGGGTTTCCGGCGTCCGAGCCGGCGTTCCAACTTGGGCTATGGCGCCTTGCATGCGTTCCTCCATGTTTGGCCGATACACCGCTACTGCCCCGGGCGAACAGGCTCGCCGGGGGCGCTCAAGCGACATGTAGTAAGGGACGAATCGCCGCCTCCAGGGCGTGGTCGCAGGCAGCGTCGCTCCAGTCTAGCCAGCCGCGCCGCTGCCAGATGATGCTGTTGAAGACGAGGCCGAGCAGGCTGAGCGCCGTGACCTCGAGGTCGACTGTTGGAAGGAGGACTGGCGCGGCCTGGGTCAGCGCGCGCAACAGCAACCCGCGCGCGGCGCGGGGAGCCGCGGCAAGCTCCTCCCTGAGCTCCGAGAACCGCCAGTACTCGCCCATGCCGAACTGGATGAGCTCGTCGTGATCCTGCATGTGCCGGCGCAGGAAGCGCAAGCAGTCGAGCAACCCCTGCGCCGCCGACGCCGGGCTGGAGGAATCGATGGCAACTTCGTACGCCGAGAGCGCGTGAGCCGGCTGCCAGCGGCGGATCGCTTCGCGCGCGAGGCTGGCCTTATTGCCGAAGTGCCGGAAGATCGTGACCTCGTTGACGCCCGCGGCCTCGGCCAGCAGGCGGGTAGTGGTGGCGTCGATGCCGCGCTCAGCGACCAGACGCAAGAAAGCGCGCAGGATGCGGTCCGCGGTTTCCGTAGTCGCCAGCTCACTCGCCTTCGATCCCATTGGCCCGTCCTTTGGTATGAAAGCAACTGCTTGCACGCATAGCGTACCAAGTAATCCGGGCGAAGGCAAGTGCTTGCCTGCATTACTGGGTGACGTGATTGCGGACCGCGGGATCCCTCGGTGAAGCTTCGTCTCCTGAGTCGAACGTGCAGGCGGATGTGATCGGACTAGAGGCCGCTGTCCGCACGGTCGTAGTGACCGTGGCCGACCGCCACGCCGCTGCCACTCACGATAGTGAGTGACCGCCGGGAAGCGCCGCGTGTGCCTGTCAGGCGGCGGCGCGGCCGAAGGAGCGTGCGGCGACCATCAGCGCCAGGATGGCCAGCACCGCCATGATCAGGACGCCTTTGGCGACACTCAGGTCCGTCAGGTGGTCGTTGAAGATGGCGCGGGCCGCGTCGACGGCATAGGCCAGGGGGTTGATCGCGGCGATCGCGCGGAGCCAGGCGGGGGCCAGGGTGAGCGGCAGCAGCACCCCCGAGAGCAGCAGCAAGGGCAGCGCCGCCGTGAAGATCAGCGGGGCGAACGCATTTTCGTCGCGCAGCCACAGCGCCAGGGCGTAGGAGATCGAGGCGAAGAGCAGCGCAATCAGGGCGAGCAGCGCCAGCATGACCAGCAGGCCGACCGGGTGGATGCTCAGGCCGAAGGGCAGCGAGATCAGGATGAGCAGCAAGGACTGGACGAGCAGGTTGAGCATGTCGCGCAGCGCCCGACCCAGCAGCAGCGACAGCCTGCTCACCGGCGTGACCCGCAGACGCTCGATCACGCCAAAACGGACCTCGGCAATCAGGCTGAACCCCACGCTGGAAGCTCCGAAGAGCCCGAGCTGAATGAGCAACCCCGGAACGAACACGTTGTAGGCGCCGCCCGAGGGGAAGCCGGGCGTGGCGGCGATCGACTTGAGCAGCGGAGCGAACAGGATCAAGTAGAGCAGCGGCTGGACTACCCCGATCACGATCCAAGCCGGATTGCGGACGAACAGGCCGAAGTAACGCTGGAACACGAGCCACGTGTCGCGGGCAATCTTCATCAGGGCGCTCCTTGTTCACTCTCTCCGCAGGCGTATCAGGCGGCCTGCTCGCGCAGCGAGCGGCCGGTCTGGCGCAGGAATACGTCGTCCAGGCTGGGTCGGGTCAGGGCGATGGTCTGCAGCTCGAGGCCGGCGCCATCCAGAAGGCGCAAGATGGCCGGCATCGCCGTTTCGCCGCGGTCGACGTACAGACGCAAGAGTCCCTGCTCGGCGCTGGAGTCGCGGACGAAGGGTTGGGCCGCCAACAGCGCCAGCGCCGCCTGCGGGTCGCCGGCGACGCTCAGCGTGACCGCGTCGCCGGCGATCTGTCGCTTCAGCTCGTCCGGCGTGCCCTCGGCCACGATCTTCCCGTGGTCGATGATGGCCAGACGGTTGCAGAGCGCGTCGGCTTCCTCCAGGTAGTGGGTGGTCAAGAAGACCGTGGTCCCGCCGTCGCGCAGCCGGCGCACCTCATCCCACAAGTGGGCGCGGCTCTGCGGGTCCAGGCCGGTGGTCGGCTCGTCCAGGAACAGCAGCGGCGGGCGGTGGACCAGGCCGAGGCCGATATCCAACCGGCGGCGTTGGCCGCCGGAGTAGCTGCCGCAGGGTCGGTCGGCGCAGTCCTCGAGCTCCAGCATCGTCAGCAGCTCGTCTGCCCGCTTTCGCGCTGCCTCTGCTGTTGCGCCGTAGAGGCGAGCCTGGAACACCAATTCGCCGCGGCCGGTGATGGCCGGGTCGGTGCCGCCGCGCTGACCGACGTAACCGATACGCTCGCGCACCTGTTGGGGCTCGCGGCGCAGGGTACAGCCGGCGACGTCGGCGTCGCCGCTCGTCGGTGGCAGCAGCGTCGCCAGCATGCGCAGGGTGGTCGTCTTACCGGCGCCGTTGGGACCCAGAAAGCCGAACAGGTCGCCGGCGTCCACGCGCAAGTTCACGCCGGCCACCGCCTCGACCGGGCCGCGCCGGGTCTTGTAGGTGTAGCGCAACTCGCGGGTCTCGATCATGACGCTGTCGAGGGGGCGCTGCTCGCGGTGCACGACATCCATAAGGGCAGTTCCTCTCCTTGCTTTTCGCCTAGACTTCAGCGGTCGGGCCAGGTTGGCGACGACTGGGGGCGTTACTGTTGCGATGCTCGTAGAATAGCTGGTCCAGCGCGTCCTTATCCCAGGCCAGGCGACCGGCCTGGATGTCCTCGATCAGCGAGTTCACCCAATCCAGCTCCGCCTGCCGCAGGGCTCGCGTGTACTCGTGCTCCAGCATCACCAGCCGCGGCAAGCGCAGTTGGTGTTGCAAGGCGGTCAGCGCCACATTGAGGCCGGCGATTGCGCCTTGCAGCGACACCGCCCGCGCCTGCAGGGCCATCACCACCCTGTCGCTGGCGAGGTACCCCAGGAAGCCAACGGCGGCGGTGAACAACGGGTATTCGGTGACGGGAGTGCTCAGCAACTCGCCCAGCCAGGACTCTAGCTCGTCGCGTCCCTCATCGGTGAGGCGATAGACGGTGCGCTCCGGGCGTTTCCCTTCCCGGCTGGTCTCCACCGGCTCGATGCAGCCGTCGCGCACCAGCCGCTCCACCGCGCGATACAGACCGCGCGGCTTGCCCGCCGCGAAATCCTTGCGCCGCTCGCGGATCAGGCGTTCGATCTCATAGGGGTGCCGTGGCTGTTCACTCAACAGGGCCAGCACCGGCAGCGCCAGCAGGTCGCGGGATACGCCCAATGTTCTATGGCTCCCTGCGTTATTGCAGCTCGCACTATAGCATGGAGCAGCACCCCAGGCAAGCACCGCGACCCGGCCGGGCGCGCCGCAACGTAGTGCAGGGCAAGGGGACGTTTGTTGGATGGTGGGGCCGATGACCGGAGTGCGGGCGTCCCGCCCGCCCCGGCGGCTTCGACCCCATCCGCCTGTCTGGTCAGGAGGCGACGCGGCCGGCGACGACGCACCGGGGCGGGCGGGACGCCCGCGCTCCGCCGAGATCGTCGCCCGGTCGCTGCACGACTTCGCGTCG
>CALBSQ010000350.1 GCA_937967325.1 uncultured Chloroflexota bacterium | reverse complement strand
GGCGGTGGAAGCGAACGCAATCACCTTCGCCTATCCGGGAGCCTCGCGACCGGTGCTGCGTGATGTCAGCCTGGGCATCGCACGGGGCGAGCGCATTGCCATCGTTGGTGAGAATGGCGCCGGCAAGACCACGCTGGCCAAGCTACTGGTCGGCCTCTATCAGCCGGACGCCGGCAGCGTGCTGCTGGATGGCGCGCCGCTCACGGAAGGTCGAGCCGTCGCGATCCGCCGGCGTATCGCCGCGGTCTTCCAGGACTACGCCAGCTTCCAGCTCACGCTGCGCGAGAACGTCGGCTTCGGTGATGTAGCGCGCCTGCGTGACGACCAGGCGCTGGCCGTTGCCGCCAAACGGGCGGACCTGGAAGCATTCGTCGCGACTTTTCCGGATGGCTTCGATACCTACCTGGGTCGCCAGTTTGGCGACACTGAGCTGTCGGGCGGGCAGTGGCAGCGCGTCGCGCTGGCCCGCGCCTTCTTCCGCGACGCCGACCTACTCGTGTTGGATGAGCCGACGGCCGCTCTGGATCCGCTGGCAGAGCTTGCCCTATTCGAGCGCTTCGCCGAGCTCGTCGAGGGGCGTACGGCCATTATGATCTCGCACCGGCTGGGCGCGGCCCGTCTGGCTGACCGTGTGATCGTGCTGCAGGACGGGCAGATCGTCGAGCAGGGACACCACGATGCGCTCGTGGACCAGGGCGGGGTCTATGCTGCCCTCTTCGCTGCTCAGGCCCAATGGTATCGCTAGCTTCGCCTGAGGAGGAGGACAATCGGAGGTAGAAGCCCCCGGCGAGGTTTTGACTCTGTTGGCGAAATCGGCTAATCGGCTGGTGGCGGACCCTCACTCCGCCTTCGGCACCTCTCCCCCGCCTGGCGGGGGAGAGGCTGCGGCGGCTATGCCCGGCTCCCCTCGCCCGCTTGCGGGAGAGGGGCCAGGGGTGAGGGTCCGCCACCAGCCGCGCTCCCAGTACCTCGGCCATGCAAAACCGACACAATCCAGAATCACCTGAGGACATTGCGAGGAGGCCGTACATGCTCCGGGAATAACTGGGGTTGTCGCAGCAACCGCTCGGACCAGATGTAGTACCCTGTGCGTGTGCAGCCTTCTGGAGTGATATGTCGCACACTGGCGTAGAATCGAAGCCGCCCTGGCGAGCCGTTCCGTTAGCGGTTCGCCTTCGGGTGGAGGAGACGCTAGGGACGAAGGTGCGGCGGGCGACCCGCGCTTGGGGTGGCTATGCTCCGTCGCGCACCTACCGGCTCAGCTTGGCGAACGGGCAGCGAGCCTTTGTCAAGGCCAACAGCCAGGTGCCCGGCCAGGGAGCCGGCCACGCGCTCGCCCGCGAGGAACGATTCTATCGCGAGCTCGGTGGCATGATCGCCCCCTGGCTGCCTATCTTCTACGGTTCGT
Source organism: uncultured Chloroflexota bacterium (assembly GCA_937967325.1). GTDB lineage: Bacteria > Chloroflexota > UBA4733 > UBA4733 > UBA4733 > UBA4733. The sequence continues at coordinate 19,015 of CALBSQ010000350.1, read as the reverse complement.
TCCGTCACGACTCCTGGCACGTCCTCCTACTTGAGGACCTCGGACCCAAGAGCGTGCCGCCGTGGACGCTGGCCAAGGCCCGCGGCGTCGCCCACGCCTACGCGGAGTTCCACCAGGCCACGCTGGGCAAAGCGCTGCCGGAGTGGTTGCCGCGACAACGCTACGTCCGTTTCACCTTGCCCTGGGAACTGGTCGCGGAGGAGTCCGACGACTTGCGTGAGGTCGCCGCGCTGGCCGGCACCCAAGCTGCGGATGCCCAGCGCTGGTTGCAGGCCGCGCTCCCGGCATTGGGCGAGGCCGGCGATCTGGCGGCGCGCCTCGACCCGCCGCATGTCCTGCTGCATCTGGACACCCGCTCCGACAACCTCCGCTGGGCGAAGGGATGTCTCCGCCTGTTCGACTGGCCCTTTGCCGCCGTCGGCCCGGCCGAGCTGGATGCGGCCACCTTTGTGCAGGGAGTCGCCGCCGAGGGTGGCCCCGCGCCCGAACAGATCATCGCCTGGTATGGGGAGTGTGTCCCATTGCGCCCGGACATCCTGCGCGCTGCCGTTGCAACACTGGCCGCCTTCTTCGCCGACGTTTCGTGGCGTCCCGATCTTCCTGAACTGCCCCGCTTACGTTCGATTCAGCGCCGACAGTTCTGCGCCTCCTTGGCCTGGGCGGCGCGGTGCCTGCGATTGCCCGAACCGACCTGGCTCAACAGCGTGTCCAGGTAGACTACGACAGGGTTGCGAGGCAAGCACGAGCGGCGGATAATGGAGCCATGAGTACCCCAACAAGTATCTTGAGACCGTTCGCTCCCTGGGCCGAGATCGTGCCTGGGGTTGGCCCCGTCGCGGTCGACATCCTGCTGACGCTGCCGGACGACGGGTACATATACGAGGTGGTTGAAGGGACGTTGGTCCGCATGGCCGGTAGCGGTGAAGAGGCAGGGACTATCGGAGGCAACGTCTACTTCGCGCTGCGCTCCTTCGCGCAGCCGCGCCGCCTGCGTGTGGCGACGCCCGCCGACGTGGTGTACAGGTTTCTCGGCGCCGAGACGGGGTTAATCCCTGACGTTGGGTATTACGTCGCCGAGAGACGTGCCCTTGTCACGGACCGGCGCAAGCCGATCCCCTTCGCGCCCGATCTCGCGGTCGAGGTAGCATCCCCGGATCAGACATCCAAGACCATAGTCCCCCCGGTCGCTTAGCCGCCGATCGCAATCGCGGCCCCGGCATTTTCGCCACCGCCGGTTATTTCCTGCTTCGACAGCAGTGTTATGCTGGCACGTCTGAGCAGTGAGGAGCAGGCGGAACGTTGACGGCGAACCGCGGCGAGCGACGGGAGGCGCTTGCGCCCGTGCCGGTGGCGCTGTTGGCGATTGGCCTGCTGACGCTGCTCGCGCTCGTGGCTCTGGCGACCCATGGCTCGGCTGAGCCGGCGGCCTCCGGCGCCTCTATCGATCGCCGCGTTTCGGCGCTGCTCGCGGCCGGCGCGCTGATTGCGGCCGTCGCCGGACTCTTGGTGTGGCTGCGCCGGCGCCGCGGCGGTCGGTTGCCGCGCGGTGGAGGACGAGATACCCTCTCCCGCCAAGCCTGGCTCTTGCTCTTGCTTCCGCCCTCGCTTCTGGTGCTGGTTATACTCCTGGCGCTCTACCTTGTGCCGGTGGGTCCGCCGCCTCCACCTGGTCAGGCGCAAGGCGGCATGGGCAGCCTGGCGCCGCTCGCGGTCACGCCCGCCGCTCCAGCCGCCACCCGGACCGGCGGGGAGGATGTGACCTTGACGGTTATCCTCGCTATCGCCGGTATCCCTTTGTTCGTCTTCATCGCCGGCGCCTGGATGCGGCGCAGCGGGGCCGCGCGGGCCGGAGAGCGACGGCCGATCAGCACGCCGGAGCGGCTCCAGTTCGTGATGCCGTTGCTGTTCCTGGTGGGATTCTACGTCGTGCTTGCCCTGAAGAGCATCGGGCCAGCTGCGCCGCCGGCACCCAGCATCCCCTCGTCGGCGGTGACGTCGTCGGCGCCGACGACCGCCTTCCATCCGCCCGAAGTCGGGCGGACGGCGCTGCCGCTGGGAGCAGTCCTGGTCGCGGGCTGCGTCGCGGTGTTCGTGCTACGCGCCCGGTGGCGCCCCAGCCACAGACCGGTGGTGACCGTACCGGATGGCGCGACCCCACTGGACGCAACGTCGAGCGCAGCCGATATGGTGGAGATGGGCATCGACCAGCTTCGGGGCGAGCCGGACCCGCGTCGGGCGGTGATCGCCGCCTACGTCTCCATGGAGCGCACGCTGGAACGCCGCGGCGTGGCTCGCCAACGCTCGGACGCCCCATTTGGGTACCTGGAACGCGCGCTGCGGCAGGCCAGTGTGGACGGACCCGCCGCGACCTCCTTGACCGCCCTCTTCGAGCAGGCCCGCTTCAACCGGCAGGCGATCCTGCCCGGCATGCGGGACTCCGCCTTGCAGGCCTTGCTGACCATCCGCGAGGAGCTGCCCGCTCGCGCTGGGTAACTCCACGTTGGCTGAGCAGCGTCGCGATCCGGCCGTCGTCCTGGCCGGGCACTTGCAAGCGATCCTCCCATTCCTGGTGATCGTGACCGTACTGGTGGCGATGGTAACCGTCTGGCAGCCGGCTTCCTTGGGCGGGGTGCTGCGCGTCGCGCTCGTGGTCTTCGGCCTTCTCGGCTTGTGGGTCCTGCACCGCCTGGTGGGCGCTATCTATCCCGTGTCCAGCGACTCCGTTTTCCGGTACGCCTTGCGGCCGTTAGCGCGCGCGGTCACGCGGCCGGATGAGCTGCAGCGCGTGACGGGAATGCTGCGCTTCGCCGCCGCCTCCGCGACCGATACCCATTACCGGCTCCGTCCGGCGCTGCAGGAAATTGCCGCGCATCGCCTGGCTGTGCGGCGAGGCGTCGATCTGGACGCGCAGCCGGAGGAGGCCGCCGCCATCGTCGGCGCCGCCGCCTGGGAGCTGCTCCGCCCGGACCGCGCTGCGCCAACGCACCGCCATGGCCCGGGTATCGACACGACGACGTTGCGCGACGTGCTGGCCAGGTTGGAGGAGACCTAGCGGATGAGCGTACCTCTTTCGGTTGTTTCAGTCGCCATCGCCGACGTGGCCAGGTTGGCGGAGCGCATTCTTGCCGAGGTAGAGAAGGCAGTGGTGGGCAAGCGGGCGACGCTCGAGTTGCTGTTGCTGGCGATCCTGGCCGACGGGCACGCCTTGATCGAGGACTATCCAGGGCTGGCCAAGACCCTCATGGCGCGGTCGATTGCTCGCGCCAGCGGCCTCGACTTCGCGCGCATCCAGTTCACGCCCGATCTGCTGCCATCGGACGTCACCGGCTCATCCATCTACAACCAGCGTAGCGCCGACTTCGAGTTCCGGCCGGGACCGGTCTTCACCCACGTGCTCCTGGCCGACGAGATCAATCGTGCCCCGGCCAAGACTCAAGCCGCACTGCTGGAAGCGATGCAGGAGCGCCAGGTGACCAGCGAGGGGGTGACCCGGCCACTCCCGGCGCCTTTTCTCGTCCTCGCCACTCAGAATCCCATCGAGTATGAGGGGACCTATCCGCTGCCCGAGGCGCAACTGGATCGCTTCCTGGTCCGCATCGGCGTCGGCTACCCGGCGCGCGACCAGGAATGGGAAGTGCTGGCGCGGCGCCTTGCCCGCAAAGCCGATGAGCCGGAGCTGACGGCGGTCGTCGATCGGTCGACGATACTCGCCATGCAGCGCGCCCTCGAGGATGTCTACGTGGCGGAGAGCCTCGGCTACTACATGGTCGATCTCGTGGCCGCGACCCGCACTAACGCCCAGGTCGCGGTCGGCGCCAGTCCGCGCGGATCGCTGGCCCTTCTGAAACTCGCGCGCGGCAAAGCGGCCCTGGCTGGACGCGATTATGTCACTCCCGAAGACGTCAAAGCCGTCGCGGTCCCGGCGCTGGCCCACCGGCTCGTCCTACACCCCGAGCTCTGGGTGCAGCGAGTTCGCTCGGACCAAGTGGTGCGCGAATGCCTGCGGCAGGTGCCGACGCCACCCGCTACTGTCGAGCCATGACGGTAGCCGCCTCGCCGAAACTGGCGACGTACCTCATCGTGGCCGGCTTGGGTTTACTCCTGGCTCTGCTGCTGGGACGGCCAGAACCCCTCGTGCTGGCCGTGCCTTTCCTCCTCGTGCTCGCGGCCGGGCTGGCGCTGGCCCAGACACCCGCCTTGGATGTGGTCGTGCGCGCCGACCGCGACCACCTGCTCGAGGGTGATCAGGTTGTGCTGGAATACGAGGTCGTCGCCTACGACGCTATCGCTCGACTGGAACTGCTGCCGGTGTGGCCCTCCGGCCTCGAGCCGGCGGGTGGGGGGCGGGTGCTGGCGTTTCCGTTGGCGCGCGGGGAGCGTCGTGTCGAGCGCTTCGCCGTCCGCTGCCCCCGCTGGGGTGGCTTCGTTGCCGGCTCCCTGCTGCTGCGGGCCAGCGATCACTTCGGCCTGCTCGCCTGGACGGCCAGGCGTGACCAGCCGCTACCACTGCGCGTCTACCCGCGGCCGGAGGCGCTACGCTCCTTGCCGCGACCGGCAGAGCTGCAAGCGTTTGCCGGCAACGAGCTGGCCCGCGACAGCGGAGAGGGCATCGAGTTCGCCGAGGTCCGCGACTTCGTGCCGGGCGATCGGGTCCGCCAGGTCAATTGGCGGGTGAGCGCCCGCCGCGGGCGGCTCTCCGTCAATCAGCACTATCCCGAGCGCAATGCCGACGTCGTCCTCTTCCTCGACGCATTCAATGAGGTAGGCGAGGCAGGCAGCGATACGCTTGACCTCGCGGTCCGCGCCGCCACAGCCCTGGCAGCCCGCTACCTGGCGCGGCAGGACCGGGTGGGGCTCATCAGCTTCGGCGGCGCCTTGCGCTGGCTCAGCCCGGCGATGGGGTTGGCGCAGCGCTATCGCATCGTCGAGGCGCTCCTGGATACCCAGATGATCCTCAACTATGCCTGGCGAGACGTCGAGGTCGTGCCGCCGCGAACCCTGCCGCCAAAATCGCTGATCGTCGCGCTCACGCCGCTCCTGGACCAACGGACGGTCAAGGCGCTGGTTGATCTGCGTGGGCGCGGCTTCGACCCGGCCATCATCGAGGTCTCGCCCGTGCCTTTCGTGCAGCCGGAAAGCGGTGAGGTTGGAACGCTCGCCTTCCGACTGTGGCAGTTGCAACGGGACGCGCGGCGCTATCGCTTCCAGCGGCTGGGCGTGCCGGTCGCCGTCTGGCGGGCCGGCCAGTCGCTGGAGGGCGCGATACGGGAGGTGCGCACATCGCAGCGCTACGCTCGCCACGTCCGCGCCTAGTCACCGCCGCGGGCGCTCTCCTCGTCGCGCTCGCCCTGGCCGTCTATCCGGCCACCTTCCCAACGCCATGGCGAGGCCTGGTGCTCGGCGTTGGGATCACGGCGGTTATCATCCTCGCCGGCGGTCTCGTGCTCGGCTGGCAGAGCGCCATCCGCTGGACTCTCCTGGTGTTGGGCCTCGCCTACGTCGTTACGCTCGTGGCGGGTCAGGCCGCGCTGGACGCACGGTCGCCCATGTACGCCGGTGGACTCTTGCTTCTGGCCGAGCTCGGATACTGGTCGGTGGGGGCGAGCCTGCCGGCGCAGGCGGATTCCGGCGTGAGCGCGCAGCGGGTCATCGCGATCGTCATCACCGTCCTCACCGCCATAGGGGTGGGAGCGCTGCTCTTCCTGGTAGCCGGGCTCCCCATCGCTGCAGGGGCCACGCTGACGGCGGTTGGCATCGGCGCGGCCATTGCCGCGATGGGGATTATCGGCGCGCTCGTCTGGCGCCGCCGCTGACGGTCGCACGGCCGCGGTCGACACCGGGGAAGTTCCCCGGGGCGCGTCGATCGCCTGTGCCACACGCATGTTGCGGTAGATGTGCGCCACACCGTTTCGCATCGATCTGGCGGTGTGTCACGGAGCGTGGGAGTCCCGCCCGCCCCGATGCTAGCCACCTTCGAGGCATGCCGGTCAGCAATGCCACGCCTCCGCCCACTGGCATAACCGGGGCGGGCGGGACGCCCGCGCTCCGTTATCGGCGATAGCTGGCCGCGAATCGGTGTGACGGACCCTTACGGTAGGACCGGTAACGGCAACGGGATAATCCGACCGCTGCGCGCCGAGCGTAGGCCAGCTTCGAACACCTCCGCCTCATCACGGCCCCGCCGCACACTCGCGAACTCCGCGACGGGCTCACCGCGGTCGAGCTGGCGGAGCATGTGCTCCATCAGGCTGCGCCCGTGGCCGAGGTCGGGTAGGTTCTCGATGATGCTCCCCTTCTCATCCTTGCGAGTCCCCAGCCATAGGCCCTCTGGACGGAACTCGATCGTGCCTTGATCGCCGTAGAAGGCGGTGGCTCCGTGTGGCAGCCCCACCTGCGTCCAGGTCGCTTCGATCATCGCCAACGCCCGGGGATATTGCAGGACCATGCGGGCGTTGTCGTCGCCGATGATGTCTTCCCGAACGTAGCGACCGGTAATAGCCCAGACCGAGGATGGGGACCCGAGCGCACCCAGGGCCATGTCGATACCGTACCCGCAATAGTCGGCGTAGGCGCCGCCGCCGTTATACGCCGGCTGGTACAGCCAGCGGAAGAAGGCGTCGGCCTCCCGAGCCGTCGGCTTCGTGCTGCCGCCTCGGTGCCTCACCTCGTAGAGACGGCCGATCGCGCCGTCGCGGATCATATGCAAGGCGCCGAGCAACCGGCCGTGGCCGAAGTGCGTCGGCCAGTTCACCGCGACCTGGACGCCGTATTTGGTCGCCGCGATGAGCATGCGCTCCGCTTCGTGCAAGGAGATAGCCATTGGCTTCTCCATGACGCTATGCACGCCGCGGGCCGCGCCCAGCTCGACTACCGGAGCATGATTGATGGTCTCGTTGCAGATGCTGAGAACCTCGGGGCGCTCTGCCTCCAACAACTGCTCGACAGTGTCGTACCCTTTCGCCTCGCCCAGCCTCGACGCATATTTGACACGCAGCTCGCGGTCGGGTTCCGCATAACCGACGACCGTGGCGTTGTCCAACTCGCTCCAGGCGCGCAGATGGGCGCTGACGTGCCCGTGGCTCAGCCCGGCAATGCCAATCCGATAGGTCTTCCCTGCCATTATGTACCGTTCCTCCTGAACCGCGGGCCACCTTCTCCTCCGGCCACGCCTGCCGCGCGCCAGCGTACCTGGCCCCGGCCTAGCATAGCAGCCTCCCAGCCTGAGTGGAGTGTTCATTCAAGCCTCGAGACCTCGTGACCTGTCGTTGGTCGAATCGCAGAGTACGGCTTGACGGCGAGCGCCGAGTTGACTACAAGCATGGGACTGGGAAGGACCAGGCGCGGTTAGCGGCACGGGCCAGATGAGAGTAGGAAAAGACAATGGCTTCGGACTTTCAAGCGGCCATGAACTGCGAGCATCACCACGCGGCGATCCGTGTGCGTGACCTGGGCAAGATGACGTCGTTCTATGGCGACGCCGTCGGTTTGCCCTATATCCGTCAGCTTGGTGAGCAGGGCGCTCCCCGGGTAGTGTGGTTTCAGTCCGTCCAACTGATCAAGTCGGACGCGCCCGGCGCCGCGACCGAGGGGACGCTGGACCACCTGGCCATCTCGGTGTTGAACATCGACGCGATCGTCCAGCGGCTCGAACAAGGCGGCGCCGCCATGGAGGCTCCGATAGCCCACCAGGACTTTCCGGAGCTTGGCTTGCACCTGGACAACGTCTTCTTCCGCGATCCCGAAGGCAACCGCGTCGAGCTCGTGCAGTGGGTACCATTGAAGACGTAGCGGTGCGGCGTATGGGGGGCGCATGCGGAACGTCACGGGATGATTTCGTTGCCGAAGTGGCGCGCAGACCCGGTTTGCGAGATCAGGGCGTATAGCAATACGCCCCTACACGCGGATGCGGTCGACGCTGGTAAGGGCGTATTGCTGTACGCCCTGATCGCTACGCCGCATCGGACACCGCGGCGGGCCAGCGGATGCACCGGCAACTGGTGAGGAAAGAGTCAATGGCAGACGGAACCATTTCAACCGAGCTGCTGAAGCGTGACGACTGTCTGCTCGTGGTCATCGACATGCAGGCGAAGCTTCTCTCTGAGATCGTCGACGCCGGGGAGGTGGTGCGGTCCTGCCGCCGCATGGTTCGCGCTGCCGGCGTGCTCGGGGTGCCGGTGATCTATACCGAGCAGTACCCGCGCGGTCTCGGTCCCACGGTTGCGGAGCTGGCGACCTGGCTCAGCGACGGCGGCCCGATCGAGAAGACGGCCTTCGGCTGCTACGACTGTGCCGAGTTCGCCCAGCGCGTCGCCGAGGTGGGGAAGCGAACGCTGCTGCTCTGCGGAATCGAGGCGCATATCTGCGTCTACCAAACGGCGCTGCAGTCACTGAGTCGTGGGCATCGGGTGTACCTTCTGGAGGATGCTATCGGAGCGCGGTCGTCACTGGCACGTGAGGTGGGCATAGCTCGGATGCATTCCGTCGGTGCGTTGCCGTCGCATACCGAGATGGCTATCTACGAGCTGCTGGGCGCCGCGGCCACGACTGATTTTCGAGCGATCCTCCCCATCATCAAGGAAGAGGCGTCGCGGTCCGCGGCATGAGGAGCGGCAATGCCGTACTGTTCGTGGTGACTGCCGTTACCGTGATCCCGCTCGTCTGTCATCATAGGCATGAAAAGTGCGGATGTTCCCAATCGTCGGCCAGAGTTTGGCAAGGTGCGTGTATTACTATGAACACGTGTAGCCTGGTCAACGGAGACCGGGCTACCGGAGAGGGAGCGTGTACACCAATGCGACGAGTGTTCGAATCTGGTCAGAGCGGCGATCTACCGACGAACGAGGAGCGCATTCAAGCAAGCGCTGTGCTCAATCGCCTGATCGAAGACCGCACCCCCGTGCGGAAATTCCAGGGCGAGGGCGGCCGCCCGATCGGACGTATCGTGCGACGGCTGGACGATCCCGTCCTCGGGGATTTCGTCGGCGTCTTGCGGACACCGAGCGGGGCGGAGGTCTACGTGGACGTACGCAACCTGGCCTATCTAGAAGCGACGCTCGAAGTCGAGCCGGTGCCGCTGCGCTCGAGCTAACGGCGGCGCAAGGCGCACTCGCGGGGACAGGGGGGTGATCCCTCGCCCCGTCCTTCGAAGGGCGAGACCAATGCTGGAACTGGCAATAGAGGCGGCGCGTGCCGCCGGGGCGGTGGCCATGCGCTATTTCGAGCAAGGCGTCCCGGTCGAAACCAAGCCCGACCGGACGCCGGTCACCCGTGCCGACCGCGAAGCGGAGGCGCTCATCCGCGAGATGATCGCTGCCCGTTTCCCCGGCCACCATTTCCTCGGTGAGGAACTCGGCGGCGACCGCTCGATGGACGGCAACGTCTGGATCATCGATCCCATCGACGGCACCAAGAATTTTGTGCGCGGCCTCCCCTTCTTCGCCACCCAGCTTGCCTTCTATGTGGACGGGGAGCCGGTGCTCGGAGTGTCCTTTGCTCCCGCGCTCGATGAGCTGCTCGCCGCGGCACGAGGAAAAGGCACGACGTTCAACGGTTCCGAATCTCGCGTGTCTCGCATCACCAACGTCGGTGACGCCTTTGTGCTCCACGGAGGTCTGGATGTGTTCGATCAACAGCGCGCCCTCCCCGGCCTCGTCGAGCTAGGGCGAAAGGCGATGAGCATCCGTGGACACGGCGACTTCTACGGCTACCATCTGCTGGCCCGCGGCAAAGTCGACGTGATGGTCGAGGCGTCGATCGCCCCCTGGGATGTCGCCGCACTCCGCGTCATCGTGACCGAGGCCGGCGGACGGTTCACGAACATGGCCGGCGGCGATCCAACGCTGTTATCCAACAGCCTCGCCACCAACAGCTTGCTGCACGACGAGGTGGTCGCGACGCTCCGGGGCGAGGGGGCGAGGGGGCGCCTAGGCGATGAGGCGAATTGGGGAGTGTGGTATCGCTCGCAGATAGGGAAATCGCCATGCGCTCGATAGAGCCGGGAGGACTCTCCACGCACGCTGTCGCCTCATCGCCCCCTCGCCTCATCGCCTCATCGCCCCCTCGCCCCGGCGCCGGTACCTACGCCAGCGTCGCTAACAAGGCGTCGACATCGAGGTCCGCGGCCCCAGTGACACTGTCCGCCGCGCCATAGTAGACTCGCATCCGCCTGCTATCCAGGGGAACTGCTCCACAGGTAAAGACGACGTTGCCATAGAAGCCCTGACGCTCCCACTCAGCTTCCGGGACCAGGAACGGCTCCGGCGAGCGTGCCAGGACACGCTCCGGCTGCTCGGCGTCGAGCAGTACGGCGCCTAAGCAGTAGCGATCGGTGTCGTCCACGCCGTGATATAGCTCGAGCCAGCCGTCGGCAACGCGAAAGGGGACTGCCCCGCCGCCGATGCGGCGCGAGTCCCAATGGCCCGGGCGCGGTCCCATCACGAAGTGATGGTCGCCCCAGTGGCGCAGGTCGTCGGAATAGGCCATCCACATCGTGGGTGGGCCGATGTGCCGCGGCTGAGGGCGGTGGATCGCGGCGTAGCGACCGCCAACTCGGTCGGGAAAGAGCGCGACGTCGCGATTCTCCGGGTAGAACACGACACCCATCCGCTCGAACGTGCAGAAATCAGTGGTCGCGGCCAGTGCGGTGCCGATGCCGTAGCGAGAGACGGCGGTGTAGGCGATGTAGAAGGTGTCACCAATCTGCGTAATGCGCGGATCCTCGCAGCCGAACTCTTCTTCCAGCCGAGCCGGCCCGATGGCCGGACGCGTCTCGACCGTAAAGTGGATACCGTCGCGGCTGCGCGCCAGACGCAGATGGGAGAGCGACGTCAGATAAGTCTGACCCTCGTAACGGATACTGCGAGGATCGGAAAGGTCCAGGCCCGGAAGGTCACGTGCCAGGTAACGCGTGACCACGTCCGGCGTCGTAGCGGTCAGGTCGAGCACGGAGTAGGCGACGTAGCCCGTCGGCGCACCGAACGCCGCCGCGGGCAGCGTGGTAGGTCGGCGCGATTGCAGGTCAAGCACGATGGCGTCGGTGGGCAGCTCTCCGGCCCGGGGCCGCTCGGCGACGCGCAAGAGCAGCAGGAACTCGTCGCCAACGCGAACGGCCCCGGCATTGAAGGCACAGACGACCTCGACGCCGGGTCGAGACGGCGGAACGTCGGCCGGCTTGATTATCGGGTTCTCCGGCAGACGAACGATCGCCGGTGAGCTCGTCGGAGTAACCACTCGGGACTCCCTTCCATTTCCTGCTTGCTACTACGACGGTGCGCCATGGCACGCGCCCGGCGCCGCAACGACGGCGCCTGGCCGCCGGACGTGTCTTCCTTAGCGCCCGCCGGCCGCGACGTGAATCGTTTCTAGATCGGCTTGCGTGGCCTCATTGTCAACCAGCGAGCCGGTCGCACGCAGCCGCTCGCTGGTCTGGAGATTGTAAACGCCCACCTGTAGACGATAGTCGCCCGGCGGCAGATTGGATGGCAGCGTCATGACATGGGGATCCGCTATGACCTGACCGACGACCCAGGTGCTGGTCGGAGCCTCGCCATTGGATGGTGGGCCATCGCTCTGCGCTACCAGGTGACCTGCCGCGTCGACGAGGTGGACGAACACCGTTTCGTCCACCGGAGGTAGTCCAACCGCCTGCCAATACAGCGTGAGGCGCAGCACGCTTCCGGGCGCAGGCGCATCCTGCTGTCGAGCGTAGCCTGCCAGCCGCATCGAGTCACCGAATGTGACTTCGATCTTGTGCTGCAACAATGGGAGTACCAGCAAGCGTGGTAGCGCCTGAATGGTGATCTGGCCCAGTGACACCGGAGCGATGTTGGAGGTCAGTTGGAGCGTGGCCTGGCCGGTGTCGGCCCTGCCGCCGATGTGGAGTAGATGCCGGTCGGCAATGATCCGGCCGGCGGGCCACTGGCTCAGCGGCAGCGCCGTCAACAGCTCCGAGGAGTCACCGCTCGAAACTATCGATCCCGATGCACCGACCAGTTGTAACAGGGGCAGGTCGGTCACCGGCCCGGTCACTCGCCAGAAGAGCACCACACCGACCGTGCCGCTTTGTTGCACGGTCGAGCGGTCGACCTGCCAACCCGCCAAGGTGAGGCCTGGGGCTGCTGGGAGTGCGGAGGCATTCGGTAGCGGCTGCGCCGCGCCTGCGGCCGCCGCTATCGATGGCAGCGCGCGTCCGGCGATGAGCTGGCCAGCCGGAACGGCGCCTCCGTACTGCCGGCCACTGCCGATGCCCAACAGCAGGATCCGCACCTCAAATGGTCCCGGGGGCAGGTACGCCGGTAGGGGAAGCGCGATTCGACTCAGGAAGGCGAGGCTTGTCGCGTCGCCATTCGTCCAATAACCGGCCGGATAACTCACCGCGTTGGCGGAGGCCCAGACGTAGCCGTCGACGCCCGCCAGATCCACGCGCATGATGAGCGGCTCAGGCGGATCGCGGCGCAAACGCCAGTCCAGCAACACGTAGGCCGTCTCTCCCGGTCCGGTCGGTTGGACGGCCGCACCGTCCACCTCGGCGACATCGCTGAACGGCAAGGGCGCCTTGAATGGCACGGCCAGCCGCCGTACCCAGTCGCGCATCGCCTCACCGCCGGGCTGAATAATGCGCAGCGTCTTCCCTTCGCCGGACAACTTCCACACTTTCAGTTGCGCGTTTGCGAAGTTGGCACGCAGCTCGGTCGCGGTCCACGACATGTCGTTTGTGGTGAGATACGTGACCGGGGCGCCGGCCGTGGCGTATTCCAGTATGCCGCGGTCATCGGCATAGCGGGCCCCGGAGTAGGAGCGACGAAGCGTGGAATAAAGCGTGTAGTCCACGTCGTGATCGAATCCACCGACGACGACCTTGCCCCCTCGCGCAAACGCTCGAGCGTCGGCAACCAATTGTTGCGTATAGCGGAGCGGCAGGCCGTAGTCGGCAGCGGACCAGTACTCGGGCAACACGACGAAGAACGGTACCGCGAGGATGAGCTGGCCGAGCACGATCAGCGCGGCCGGCGCCGCGCCGCGCGTAACGTGCGCGCGCAGCCATGCGGTTGACCAAGGAAATGGGGGAACGATCCTGGTAAACGAGGATCCCAGAGCGAGCATTCCCACGGCTTCCAGAATGTAGATGGCCGGCATGCTCGTGACGAAGTAGTAAGGGTGTACGTCCACAAGCTGAACGGTAAGGCCGGCTGGAGGCACTAATGCCCAGAGCAAGAGGACACCTTTACACGCGGCGCTGTAGTGCTCCCCGCTTCGCACGGCGCGCACGCAGGCCAGCAAGGACGCCGCCACGCCCACGGCCAGGCAGAACACGGCGAGCCAGTCCAGCGCAGTGAAGAGCGGTGAGGTGGCGTCCAGCAGACGCGAGGCTTGTGGCGTAATGGATTGGTAGCCGCGACCCGTGACCAAATGCCCGAAGAAGTACCAGCTCAGATCGCCGATGGCCGGATGGCGAGCTTGCTGGCCGCTCAGAGTCCTGCTCAGCGCTGGGAGCACCGTTGTGACGACATAGGGCGCCATAGTCACTGCCAACGTGGAGAGGCAGACCAGCGTTGCCCGCCAAGAAACAGCGCGCCGGAACAGCATCAGCGCGGCCAGGAGGGTCACCAGTTGGCCCATCGGCACCACATGGGCCTGAAAGAAGGCGGAGAAGGCCAGCCCACAGAGCAGCGCCGCCAGGTATTCTCGCAGGGCGGAGCGATCGCGATTGGTCGGGGGATTGGAGATCCGCACCGGCTCAGCATCTTCTCCGGGCCAATCTACCGACGCCGTCCGCGCCCGGGGCGGAGGCGGCGCAATGAGGGCGGGCCGAGGGAACGCGACTAGCTTGGCCGGCCCGCCACCGGACGCAATGGCCGCGCGCCAGGCCGGGCCCGCGCGCAGCCAGCGGTAGAAGGACCAGAATGCCAGCAGCGCCAACGGCATATCGAAGGCAGTGATCCACAGGCGCCGGCTGTAGATAACCGCCCATGGACTCACCGCGTACAGCGCGGTCGCTATTACGGCCAGGCGCCGCCCCCACACCCCCTGCACGAAGTAGTAACAGCACGCCACCGATGCCACGTTGAGCAGCGCCACCCAGACCTGCGCCAGCAGCAGGCTCGACGTAATCGCGAGGGGCAGCAGCAACAGCCACATCGCCACCGGACCATTGTCGATGGGAATGGAGGAGATGAGACCGTGACTCTGCAGCCAGCCCTGCGCCAGCGCATGCACGCTCGCAGTCACCATGTCGTCGTCGTCGCCTCGATACTCGGCCAGGTCGATCCGGGCCAGCCGGAGCACCGCGGCGACGACGATCAGAATCAGGGGTAGGTAAAGGGACGGATGTCGCCACCAGGGCGAGCACGGCCCGAGGTCAGACTCTCCAGAACGAGGCGCCTGTGCCGGGCCAGGCGCTAGGGCAGTGTTTTCCCCGAGCGATTCCATTGCGCATCGTTCGTTGGTAGGGGCGCTGCTTAGCGAAGCGTCTGCGCCCTGGCGATACCGTTAGCTACGGCGTAGACCAGGGCGCAGACGCTTCGCTAAGCAGCGCCCCTACACCCATTTCCGTGTGCAACGGCATCACACATCGTGGGTGACCCTCTAATACAATCGATATGGCGTCGCCAGCGGTCCAACCAGGGGCTGGAGGTAAGAGAGGAAGCCCTCTTCGACATCGTAGTGTTCGGGACTGAAATACCTCTCATCCAGCGTTCGCGTCCGGTTGGCGGCCTCGGTCAATGGCACGAATCCGTACCCCGCATGGTACGGCTGTTCCCCCTCCCGCACAATTGTCACCATCTTGCCCGTTTCGCCGGTAGCGGCAGCTTCGACAGCGCGCCGGCCAACCTCGAAGGCTTCCTTCACGTCGGTCACCGACCGGCCAAGAGAAGAAGCCCGCTGCGCGTAGCCCAGCACGTCGCAAGGCGGCTCAGCGGGCAAGCCAAGGAGCTGGCGGGTCAGGCCGGCCAGTTGATGCCCGACGCCACCCAGCTTAAAGTGGCCAAAGGAATCGACGGTGCCGAGGTTGGCGGCTTCACCGCCAAGCTCAAAGCCTTCCGCCACAGCGACAACGCAGTGCCCATACTGCCGCTGGGCGTGCTCGACGGCGGACATGAAACGAACGCCATCCCACTCGTGCTCCGGCAAGAGGATCACGTGCGGGGCCGCATCGTCGCGGTCGCGCGCCAGTCGGCTCGCGGCCGTGAGCCAGCCGGCATGCCTCCCCATAATCTCCAGGAAGTAGGTGCGCCGCATGGCTCGGGCGTCCAGACCGACGTCCCGTACCAACGCGGCGACGTACCGTGCCGCGCTCGGAAAGCCGGGGCAGTGATCGGTGAAGGGCAGATCATTGTCGATGGTCTTCGGCACGCCAATGACCCGCAGGTCGAGCCCCCGCTGCTCAGCTAGCTTGGCTAATTGGTCGGCGGTGTCCATGCTGTCGTTGCCGCCAATGTAGATGAAAGAGTGAACGTCGTGCCGCCTGAAGGCGTCGAGCACGCCGTCATAGTCCTCTGGCTTGAGCTTATAGCGGACGCTGCCAAGCGCCGCGGAGACCGTATCCCGCAGGGCCGATACGTCGGCGCCGCTCAGATCGATGATGTCGTGGTGCAGCGCACCTTGAATGCCATAGCGCAAACCAAGAACCGGCGAGCCCGTCTGACGCGCCGCGTCGATTACCCCCGCCAAACTCGCGTTGATGACCGCGGTCGGCCCGCCGGACTGGCCGACAGCAACGGTCCCCAGACTGACCATGCCCCATCTCTCCGTCGATCACGTGACTTCTTGTGTCCTACACAATAGCACAAGGGGAGACCAGCACAATTGCCCACATGGGAACAGATCAGGCCGGTCCGGCGCTGTTATCTTGCAAGTCAACGGACAGCCGTTGCAGCACGAAGCCTTTAATCGCGAGCACCGCCCCCCGCGCCTCACGCGCAACGTCCGGCTCAGGCCAGAACTCGCTGTCATATCTCAGCTCAACCGCGTACGGGGTCAGGATCGTCGCCAGAGGTGTGAGCGAATCAAACGTCGCGTCCTGCTGCCGGCAAAGAGCAATAAGCCTCGAAAGGTTGTGAGTGAATGGGAAGTCGACATCGCGCTCGATCAAGTAGGCCTTCAGCAGTCTTTCAGCGGCCTGTTGGGCGTGAAAGCAAGCCGCGTCCAGAGCCAGGCCGGCGTCGAGTGCGAACTGAAGCGCGAGCAGGTCACTCTCCGCTTTGCGGACCCAGTCGCGGGCGAGATCACGCCGCCTTTTCATACACTAGGAGTCCCTCGCGAGTCGCTCTGGTCACGAGCGCCTGGTGAACTCCACGCCAATCCTCGGCTTCTTGCGGCGTGTACATCATTATGTCCACCTCCACGGGGAGCGATGCCATGGCGCGGTACAAGGGTCTCGAGCGCACATGACGTGGCTGGGACGACTCACCGATGATCAATACGTCGACGTCGCTGTCTGGACGATAGTCACCACGAGCGCGGCTTCCGAAAATGACTACCTTCTCCGGGTTGGTGACCAACAGGATCCGGCGGACGATCTCGTCATACAACTCCCGCTCCGGTGTCGGGATCGTTGACGGCATCGGGCGCCTCTCGCTAGAGTGTCAGACGCTATGCTACCATCCAGGTTCGCCAGATTACCGCATTGCCGAGTACGGCGTTGGCTGCAGCATCGTATTGATGACTCGGGCGACGATCGGGCCAGACTCCTCCGTCCTGTTGCGCGCCGCGATCCAATCGGGATCGGTCGCGAAGGCGGTCCAGCGTTGTTCCCGCTCAGCCAGGTTTTCCCAGGCCACGAGGTAGGTCAGGCGATCGTTGCTGCCGACGATGTCGGTCCAGTAGCCGACGATGCGAATGCCGTGCTTCTCGAAGAAGCGTGACGTGATGGTGGCAAACCGGTCGTGCAGCGCCGGCATCCGTCCGGGGACGACCTCATAAATGCGAAGCTCGTAGATCAATTCACTCTCTTTCCGGAGCTACCTCATCCGCTCCTCGGCCCGGCCGGCCTCGTAGTCCGCACGCTGACGCGCCAGGCGCTGGGGCACCGGCACATCCCACCAACCGGTCTTATTGGCCCCCGCCTCGGGGAAGTCGCGCGCCACCATCACCTCGATCAACGCCGGCCCCTTCGTCGCCAGCGCCCGCTTGACCGCCGGCTGCAACAGCGTTGGATCCTCGACTCGCTCACCGTGCAGGCCGAAGTTGCGCGCCACCGCCGCGAAGTCGGGCGTATAGATGCTGCCGTCCTTGCGGGTGAAGTCTGTCATGGCGGCCCGCCCGAAGTTGGCGAGCTGTCCCCCCTTGATCGAGATCCAGCCCGCGTTATTCAGGATCACGATCAGGAGGGGCAAGTCTTGCATCACCGCGACGGCCATCTCCTGCATGGTCTGCATGAAGTCGCCGTCGCCGGCGATGGCGGCCACCTGGCGATCAGGATGGGCGAGCTGGGCGCCGATGGCCGCGGGTAGCGTGAAGCCCATGGTGGAGAAGCCGCCGGAGGTGATGTGGGTTCGCGGCTCGTAGACGGGGAAGTCCTGCCGGACGACCGCCTGCACCACCCCGGCGCCGCTCGTTACGATCGCGCGGCGGTCCAACGCCGCCCGCAGCTCGTAGATAGCGCGCGCTTGGGTCATTGGTCGCGCCGGTGAGTCGCGGCGCTCGGCCTTCACCTTCTCCCAGCGCGCCTTCTGGCGCTGGATGTCGGCGTAGTAGGCGCCGTCACGGTACTCCCGCGGCGGCCCATACTGCCGCAGCGCGTCCAACAAGTCCTGCAAGGCTGCCTGGACGTCGGCTTGCAAAGGTACCTCTACCGGATAATTCTTGCCTAGCTCGTGCGCATCAATGTCTATCTGGATGAGCTTGCTCGGCGGGATGCTGAAGCTGACGCCCTGACGATACGACGACGCCGTCCAGTCGGTAAACCGGCAGCCGACGGACAGTACCACGTCGGCCGCCGCGGCCAGCGCATTGCCGCTCGTGCTCGCCGTGTCGCCGACGCTCCAGGCATTGAGGTCGTGATCCTCGGGAATCGCGCCTTTGCCCATCCAGGTCGTCACCACCGCCGCACCCAGATGCTCCGCGACGGCCACCAGCGTCGCCGACGCGGCGGCGCTTATGGCCCCGCCTCCGGCGACGATCACCGGACGCTGCGCCGTCGTCAAGAGCGCGGCGGCGCGTTCCACGAGGGCGGAATCAGGGCGCGAACGACCGGTGTGCCGGCGCGCGCACGGGTCCGGCAAGGTCACATCGGCCGTGTCCGCCTGCACGTCCATGGGCATGTCCAGCAGGACCGGGCCCGGACGGCCACTGAGCATCTCCGCAAAGGCGCGCTGCACGACGTACGGCACGATCTCCACGCAGCTCGGCTGCCACCAGCGCTTGACGATGGGCTCGAAGATTCGCGCGTTGTTGGCATCGTGGACCCGATCGACCTCTTGCAACACCGTGTGGCCGCGCATGTACGTGTGTGCCGAGCCGGTGATCAGGAGCAGGGCCGTGGAATCGGCGTAGGCAGTGGCGACACCCACTGTCGTGTTGGCCGCACCCGGGCCGATGGAGGTAAACGCGGCGATCGGCTTGCCACAGGCGCGAAAGTAGCCGTCGGCCAGGTGTGCCGCGCTCTGCTCGTGCATCACCGGCAGCAGCTTGACGTGGGGCGCCCGGTCGATCAACGCATCGACAAACGTCCAGATACCGTGGCCGGGTATGCCCGCGGCGTAGGCGACCTCCTCCCGCACCAGGTAATCAGCCAGGATTTCCGCCCCGGTGAGCTTCATGAGCACCTCCTTCGACGCCCTGACGTAGGCGCAGCAGCGGAACAAGTATAGACTAGGGGTTAGGGGCTAGGGGTTAGGGACCGGACAACCGGATCTGGGACCGCCGACGCCTATACGCAGCCATCAATGGCATTGGAGGATAGACCCATGAATGGCGAAGATCTATCTCAGGCGCCGAACGCGCAGGAGCAACCCTCTAACCCATGTCTCTTATACACATCTCCGAGCCCACGAGACAGGCAGAAATCTCGTATGCC
>CALBSQ010000349.1 GCA_937967325.1 uncultured Chloroflexota bacterium | reverse complement strand
AAGCCGGAGTGAGGGTCCGCCATCAGCCGATTTCGCCAACAGCGTCGTTCATGGTCCGGTGGCCTCCGCAACGCGAAACCCTCTGGCAGACCTACGCGCCCACGCCTGAGCGTACCAGCAGCTCGGCAACGCGCGCATGCCCCAGCTCATGAGCCACGACCAGAGGCGTCGTGCCGTCCGAGCCCGCCGCGTTGGCATCGGCGCCGTGGGACAGTAGCCAGGCCAGCATAGCCGGCTGGTTGCCGCGAATCGCGCCGAAGAGCGCCGCGTTGCCCACGTCCGCCACGCTGGCTCCCGCTGCGACCAGGAGTTCGGCAACCTCGACGTGGCCGCCGAGCGCGGCGTGAAACAGCACCGGCAGGCCGTGCGCCCCTGTCGCGTTCGCCAGCGCCGGATTGGCGCGCAGGAACTGCCTGACGCGCTGCAGCATCCCCAGCATCGCCGCCGTGCAGATGTCCATCGGCGCTCCGACCGACAGGAGAAATACGGCAATGTCGCGCTGACCGACGTGGGCGGCCGCGCCCAGCGCGGTCTCATCCCAGGTGGCACGGGTGTAGAGCAAGCTCGACTGCCGCGCCAGCAGATCCTTGACCTTGCGCATATCGCCATGGGCGGCCCCGACGAATTCGTCCGCCAATTGCTGAGTTGTAAGCGAGGCGACTGCCATTTGAGGCGTGCTTCCTTTCCGAGGCCAATGGACGTCAAACCGGCCTGCTGCCAAGCCACGATTTCACCGTCAGGCAACGCTCCGGGCGGCGGCCCGGCACCCGTCGACGGTGCGGACAGCATAGAGCGGCGGCTCGCTCCGGCAACGAGGGCAGGAGGTTTCGGCCACCAGATCGATCCCTACTCTGGTGCGAACGCCCCGCGCGCTTGGTCGATCAATTCGTTGAGTTCGCCATCTGGGGCATCTGGAGCCACCCGGCCCAACAGTCCATCGCGCCAGCGCTTTGGCAGCGCCTCCTTGCCGTGAAGGGCCCCTAAGACCGCCCCAGTCAATGCGGCGATCGTGTTATTGTCCACCGTGTCATTGACCGCACGGAGCATGGCGTATTCCGGGTCGTCGGCGTGCCGGCAGAGGAGGTAGAGCAGGCAGGGAATCGTCTCGAGGAGATAGGATCCTCCGGCCCACTCGTGGCAGGCTTCCGTGACCGACCAGTTGCCATCAAAGGCGCGCGCGATGCAGGCTTCCGCGTAACCGCCCATGGCGCCTCGATAGGACAAGCGGGCATTGCGACGCCGGTCGAATGGAGAGGTGCGCGACGGGTAGAGGGTATCCCCCTCGAGGGCCGTCGCGGTCCAACAGAAGGTGTCGACCCACCAGAATGGATCGGGCGCCGTCGTCATCTGGAGCGCCAGCCAGAGCAGGCGCACGAAGGCAATACAGGCGGCAAGGGAGCCGCGGTCGTTGTGGGTGAGCATCCCGGCCAGGGCAACGTCGGCCCAGAGCGCCGGGCTGGGGTTGCGCAGGTGCGGAAGGAGCACCGGCGCCATGCGCATCATCGCGCCGTTGCCACCGCGGTATGGTCCAGCCTCGTACCAGGGCTTACCGGCGGTCAGGTTGCGTGCGAACTCAGCGTGGGCCAGCCCGGCCCCTAGCACCGGCCGGGCGCTGAGCTTCTTCGCCAACAACTCGGGTACCAGCCGGCGTTCGGCTAAGAGATGCTGGACGGTTAGAAAACTGAGCTCAGTGTCGCCGGAAGGGTAGCCGGCCGGCCGGCCCGTAGCCGCATTGAGGCGGATATAGTCTGACACCTCTCCATAGCGCGCCTGCCGCTGGTCAGGGGACCAGAACTCCGTTTGGTTACCGAGACTGTCGCCGATTGCCAGCCCCAGCAGCATCCCTTCGACACGATCCCAGGAAAAGTGGCCGGCTAGCTTCCCCGGCTGCGTGGACAGGAAGGGGTGCCGTTCCAGGCTAATCCGGCCGCTGTCGAACAGCCAGTCGAGCACCGCCGGGCCGCCGGCGGACGCGGGAGGGGGAACCGGCGACTGCCGGCGCAAATCGACCATGCGCCGCTGTTGGTCGATGTCGACGGGTAGCCCGGCGAGTGAAGGCCGCGCTGTCGCGGCGATGGTGAGATCGTGAACGGCATTGCCGGTCGCCAGGTTGCCGGCGGCATTTCCCCCGGCCTGATCGCGGTAGGCGATGCCGTCGCCTTCATTCTCCTCGCAGCGGTTGTCCTGGAGCAGCGGGGCAGATTGATCGGCGACGACGATGCCGTGGGCGTCGTTGTGACGGCAGACGTTGGCAACGGCGCTGGGCCGGGCGAAGCCGCCGCAGGCAATGCCGGAACGGGCGTTCAGCTCACAGGCGTTTGCCGTGATGGAGGGGGAGCTCTCGCCGCCGGCGTAGATGCCGTGCTGATCGTTGTCGCCGCAAGTGTTCGCTTCGGCGGCGCCACTCGCATGGTCGGTGAAAGCGATGCCCGACCAGCGGTTGCGCTCGCAGCGGTTCTGCTGCAGCCGCGCATCGGTCGCGCCAGTCACGTGGACGCCATCCTGAGCGTTATCCAGGCATTCGTTCATTTCCCCGGTGACCGCGGAATGCTGGTCCACCATGATGCCGGCGCCGGTATTGCGCTCACAGCGGTTGGCTTGGAGCCGTGGCGTCGCCTGACCTCGCACGTCGATGCCGTGGACCGCATTATGCGCGCAAAGGTTGTCCTGCGCCGTTCCCCCAGATTCCCCCAGATAGGTGATACCGCTGCCGAAATTGTCGCGACAGACGTTGTTGTGCAGGGCTGGGCAAGCGCTTTCGTCGACGAGCACGCCGTACATGGCGTTGCGCACTGCCTCCGAGGCCGTTACCGTACCGGTTGCCTTCGCCGCCAGACACAGGCCGGCGCCGCCGCGCTGGCTTGCCCGGCCGTAGGTCGCTCCGGCGAAGCGGCAGCGACCGATCTCGAAGGCGCTCGAAGTCACCTCCACGACGTGCCCGGCCCTGGACCCCAGGGCTTCGAAGGCCAGGTCGAGCAGCGTCGTCTTTCCCTCCCCGATGCAGGAGACGGCGGGGCCCTCGCCGGCATAGAGGATCCACGTATGGTCCAGGCCGGCGCCGGTCAACGTGATGGCCTTGTCCAGGACGAGCGTACGGTCCAGCGTATAGCGGCCAGCGCGCAACTGCAGGGTAGACCCAGCGGGGGCCGCCTGCACGGCCAGCTCCAGCGCACCGCGCTCCGGTTCGACCACTATCCCAGCCGGGGCCGCTCGGGTGGACGGGCGCCAGGCCGTCGTGCGCCTAAGGTCGCGCAGCATCTCCGCCGCGTCCGTGTAGCGATCCGCTCTCGGGGCTAGGCAAGCCTGGTGGATGATCGCCAGCAAAGCACGGTTCCTGGGCCAGGCGTCCTCGAGCGTCCCCTGCTCGGGCAGGCCCCAGCGGCCGGTCAGCATGAGCCAGATGAGCAGGCCAACGCTAAACAGGTCGGTTCGAGCGTCGGGAAACTCCCCTTTGGTGAGATCGCGCGGCTCGGACTTGGCAAATGGCCTGGCGCCCTCCAGCGCGGTGGCGTACTCCTGTCCTCGCCCGGCGACTGCCAGGCGCCAGGCCAGACCAAAATCCACGATCTTGACCTGCGCCCCCGCCGCCCCGGTGAGGAGCATCACGTTGCCGGGGTGCAGGTCATAATGGACGTAGCCGGCCTGGTGAATCTGGTCCAGCCCTTCGAGGATCTGGCCGGCGATATCCACCGTTTGCGCCGCCGTCAACCGTTGGCCTCTGGCACGCTGAACGTACGCCGAGAGACTCTGCCCATCCAAATACTCATACGCCACCAGGAAGGGGACGCCGGTGGAGACGTCGGTCAGTCGCACCACGTGGCGGAAATCGAAGGTCGGGTCCTTGCAGAGGTCGATGAGCTTGAGCGCCTCACGCCGCGCCAACTGGGCATACTCCGGCTTCGGGACAAATTTCAGTGCCTCCGCGACACCCGGCATGGTCGGGTGGTCGGCCAGCCACACCTCGCCGAAGAAGCCGCGCCCCAGTTGCCCTCGCAGCCGCCAGCCCCGACCGATGCTGCTGCCCACCGCCAGCAGGGACGCGGTGTCCACCGCTGATTCCCAGTGCGCATCGCCCACGTCGCCGGCGAGCAGCCCGAAGGCCGAAGGAAGCAGGCCATCCAGGATCTCCTCGACCGCGGACGCGAGCGTCTCCCCGTTGCCGGCCAAGCCGGAGAGCGCGGCGGGGACGCGTTCATCAGTGGAAAGTGTCGCCGCCAGCACATCGGCCGTAAGCGTCTGCTGATTCGCCGCCCGCAGCCACGAGACGAAGCGCTCGGCGTTGGTGACGCTCAGCGCCGCCGTGAAGCTCAGCAGGCGATCGCCGACGGGGATCTGGCGAAAACGACACACCGCGGGTAGGGGTCGCCACCAGAGTACCTCGTCACCCGGGAGCGCCAGCACGGGCGAGGCCCCCTGTTCGAGCGGGAGCAGTCCGGCCCGACCGGCGCGACGCACCAGGCCCCGCTGTCCCGCATGGGGGTGATAGGAGATACCAGCGCCCGAGGCGGGCATGCGCATCACCTCGGCGATCGTGTCCCGATCGGGCTGCCAGGCGCCTTCTTTAGCGTCGAACATAGCCGGTACGATAGCACAGGCCGGTGGGCATGCCCGCCAGCGGCTGGCGGCGAAACTCACCGCCTGTGCCTTCCGCCTGTTCCGTCGCTGGGCTTAGTATGAGCACGATCCTACTGATCGTGCTCATACTACCGCGAACCCGCCAGCGGGGACGGGCGCCCGGGCTCGGCGACGAGCACGCCGTCTTGATCTCGAACGGTGAACCACGACCGGCCGGGAAACGCTGCCAGCAGCGTGGCATCCGGTCCATCCGGTGGCGCTAACGCGAACACCGTTGGGCAATCGAGCTTGGGGCAGTTCATCGCGGCGAAGTACACGGCGTAGAGCCACCAGTCGCTCGTCACCACCACCGCATTGCTCAGCGTGGAGACCCGGCCCTGAGGTGACTGCCGCACAAAGCTGCCCAGCGCCGGACCGCCCCCGCCCGCCATGCCGGAGTACCCCTGATAGAGCGCGACCTGGCGAGGCAGAAAGTAGATGGCATTGCACGCAAGGAGCCCGGCGCAGAGGAGCAGCGCTGCGCTGTGTCCCCTGCCCAGCGCGGCGGTCCTGCCAAACCTGCCCAGGATTACCGCCACCCAGCAGGCAAGTGTACCGAAGCCGCGAGCCGTCAGCAGCACCATAGACGGCAAGGCTTCGAGGTAGTAGCGCGGCCCGAACACGATGCCGTGGTAGAAGTAGGCGGCGTAGCCCAGCACGAACAGGCTGACCAGCGCCCCGTGCAGGGCATCCCAACGGGTCACCTGCCTCGATAGGAAGGGCATGAGCATCAGCGCGAGCGCGGCAGCAAAGGGCCAGCCAAAGAGCGAGATGGACAGCGACGTCAAGAGCTCATCGGTGTTGACGAGCCCGGACCCCAGCGTGTGCTGACCGTAGAAGCCGATGCCGGAGCCGAAGCCATATTTGTCGGTGGGATTGAAGATGTGGCGCGGCAAGAGCAGGGCTGATCCGGTCAGGGCCCAGTTGTAGGTCAGGTAGACAAGCAGAAACAGGCCAAGGCAGCAGCCGGCCAGCGCCAGGTCGCGACGCCACTGCGTCGGCCGCGACCGGAAGTCGTACAGTACCAGGAAGCAGCCTACCGCGATCCCGTACAGCACGGCGGTGATCTCGCGCGTGAGGAAGGTCATACCGAGGCCGGCGGCTCCCAACACGACCCACCGACGCCTGGGCGACTCGAGGTACCGTGTGGTCGCGTAGAGAAAGGAGGCTGCGAAACACATCGCTGGCACGTGGCTCAGGAAAGAACCGGCCAGCAACAGCAAGAAGGGCGAGCCGGCCATCAGCAACGCGGCCAGCATCGCCGTGGCGCGGCCGAATTGGCGGTGGGACATGCCGAAGGTCAGCAACGTCGCGATGGCCGCCAGCACCGGCCCGACCAGCCAGGGGAGACCGATCTTGAACCCCAAGGCCAGCGCCAGCGGAGCGCCCGGCGGATATTGGGAGAACCATCTGCTGCCGAACACGACGGTGAAGGGCGTCGGGAAGGCGTCCTTGACCGGCGGAGCCGGAGCGGTGAGCGCGCCGCCGGCGAAGACCTTGCCCTGAAAATAATAGGAGACAGCGTCCAGCACGTGCGGGGCCTTCTGGAACAGCGCCACGGCCACATAGCTCGAGGCGACCAGAACGAAGAGTGCCGCGGTTGCCGGCACGATGAGCTCAAGGGGCCCGCCTGTTCGGTACCCGAGGGCAGGCAGCAGCGCCGCTAGCGGCAGCAAGAGCAGCACCAGGGCCAGCGCCAGCGCGGCGGATCGCAGCACGAGGTAGGCTGTCTCCGCCGCTGCAGGCTGCCACGCCGTCGGGAAGTACCAGTGCGCCAGCTCTCGATCCGGCTGGCCGGGATCGATGGCGCTGATGCGCACGTACTTGTCGTTCCGATTGACGTCGATGCGGATGACGCTGCCGTCGTCGGCGAGCAGGTCGATGGATCGCGGTATCTCGACGCGGTGCAGATTGACGGTCAGCCGACACGGCCGCGGCAACGGCAACGATATGTCGGAACCAGGCCGCGCCTGGTGGAACGTGATCGCGCCCGCGCCGTTCCGGATCGTCAGATCCTGCCACCGACTGTAGCTCGAATCGTCCCGCAGGAATGCCTGCAGGCGGTAATAAACGGAGGCGCCGATCCTGGCGAAATAGTCGGGATCGAAGGTGAAGTTGTTCGTGCTGTCCGAGCCGTCGGTCGGAAATTCGCGCTGGTACGGCTGCGCGGCCGCGAAGCGGACCGCTTGCAGCGGATGGGCCAGCGCAACTTGCCGCGTCTGCCCGTCGATGGTGACGGCGGCGCGACCGGCGTCACCCTGAATCGTCAGCGCCACGGGAAACCAATCCAGCAGCAGCTCGCCGACGCCCGCGAGCAGCAGAACCGCGCCGGCCAGCGCCGCGCAGATGAGCAGGCCGGACAGCACCGGGCGCGCCGATGGCGATGCCGCCGGGGGCGACGCGACGGTGCGCTCCGCAGCGGTCAGCACGAACACGCCGGCCGTAGCACAACGTCATCCGGTGACCGGCGCACGAATACTCGCCTCCTGTCGAACCGACTAGCCAAAGGCGCTTCCGAGAGCGTACCGTCAACGAACCAGCGCATTCCGAATATCCTACACGCCGCCAACTGGCACATCCACGACGTTGAGGCGTCTTCCCATTGTCATCCTGAGCGCAGCGAAGGACCTCTGGCAACACCGTCGCCGCTGCGCGGACATGGCAGGCGGCTGGTCCGGTCTGCCAGGGGTCCTTCGCTGCGCTCAGGATGACAATGGAGGGGCGTGCGGCACCGGGAACTCCCACGAACTTGGTGGACGAACCACTAACGCCGAGTCTCGCGCTACCGCGCCCTGGAGACGATGAGTCTCGGACAAGCACAGCCCTGATGCGACGGTATACTGCGCCGCGGGAATGAAGCGCGATTCCGAGAGGTGGCTTGGACGAAACGACTCAACGACGGACTCGCGCGGCTAGGCTTCCCCCTGTCCGAGCAGCAACTTGTCTCCCTGCGAAAGTACGCCGACTTGCTGCTCCAAACCAATCAGCGAGTCAACCTCACCGGCGCCGCCGATCTGGATGAGCTGGAGGTCCGCCACCTGCTCGACTCCTTGACCGTGCTGCCGCACCTGTCGGCCGATCCCCTCAGCCTCATCGATGTAGGGAGCGGTGGCGGACTACCAGGCATCCCCATCGCCATCGCCCGACCGGACATAACAGTGACCCTCCTCGACTCGGTCGGTAAGAAGACCGGCTTCCTCGAAGAGGCGCGGTCCGAGCTCGGGCTGCAGAACGTGACCGTGGTCACCAACCGCGCCGAGCTGGCGGGCCAGATGTGGGAGCATCGCCAGCGTTACCACGTGGCGATAGCCCGCGCCGTGGCGGAAACGCCCGTGCTGTTAGAGTTGACCTTGCCCTTCGTGCGTCTACTCGGGCGGGCGCTGCTAATGAAGAAGACCGCCCCACTCGATGAGGAATTGGCGCGGTCGCGCCGGGCGTTGCGCTCGCTCGGCGGCGAGTTGGTGGGCGTGGCGCCCGTCCCCCTGCCAGACCTCCTACCGGAGCACGCCATCGTCATCTTCGAAAAGCTGCGGCCAACCCACGCGGATTATCCCCGCCGGCCGGGCATACCGGAGCGGCGGCCGCTGGTCTAACGCGGGTCCCCCTGGCACATCCATTGCTACCGCCTTCTCACGCTCGCCCATTCGGCGCGAAAGGAAGAAAGGACCACGGTTGTGGCCATGACAACGGCCGACCTGTTGATCGAACGTCTGCTTGCTTGGGGCGTCGATACCATCTTTGGATTTACGGGCGACGGCATCGACGGCCTGTTCGAGTCCCTCCGGACACGACAGGACAAGATCAAATTCATCCAGAATCGGCACGAGGAGGCGTCAGCGTTCGCCGCCTCAGGAGACGCTGCAGCGCGCCGCCGATCTGATCAACGCCGGCTCCAAAGTGGCCATCCTGGCCGGAGCCGGCCCCAAGACGCCGATGCCGGGGCAGGAGGGTACGCACTTGAAATGACTGGGCGATGCCAGCCGTGAAAACGCCGCTCCTCGGCCCCTTCCGCGCCCCAACTGCTCCCGAGCACACGCTTGGCCCCATTCAAAAGATCGACGCGCCGATGAAGCGCTATGGACCGGACGACGAGGTGGATGTCCTTATCGTCGGCGTAGGGTCCGCTGGCGGCGTGCTGCTGCAGCGGCTGGCCCGCGCCGGGTTCCGCGTGGTGGGTCTGGAGGCAGGTCCATTCTGGGATGTCGAGCGTGATTGGGTGAGCGACGAGGCGGGATCGCACCAGCTCTATTGGAACGAGCTGCGCATCACTGGCGGCCCCGACCCGATCACGCTCGGCGCCAACAACAGCGGTCGGGGCGTCGGCGGCGGCTCGGTCCACTGGGCCGGGTTCACGCCGCGCTTCCATCCCTCCGACTTCCGGATCCATACCGAAGATGGTGTGGGCGTCGACTGGCCGATCAGCTATGACGACATCAAGCCTTACTACGAGCTGCTGGAGCGGGAGATCCCGGTTTCGGGGCCTGCCTACTTTCCCTGGGGCCATCCGCACGGCTACACCTATGGCCCGCACCCGCTCGGGGGGGTCGGGGACGTGCTGGTGCGTGGCTGCACCAAGCTGGGCATTCGCGTGGTGGCCGGCGGACCGGTGGCCATCAATTCCGGCTCGCACGCCGACCGGCCGCACTGCATCTACCGTGGCTTCTGCATCCAGGGCTGCAAGGTCGGCGCCAAGAAAGTAATGGAGGTGATGTGGGCAGCCGGCGCCGAGGAGGTGGTGCAGGAGCCGCGCTACGCGCACCTGATCGGCGGCGCCCGAATGGGCAGCGATCCCCAGTCGTCGGTCGTGGACAGCTTCGAGCGGACGCACGATACCGCCAACCTCTTTTGTTGCGACGGGAGCATCATGCCGACCCAAGGGTCGGCCAATCCTGGTCTCACAAGTCAAGCCCTGGCAGCCCGCACCGCCGACTATCTCATCACCGAGCGTGAGGGAGTGTTGCGCCGCCGGCCGGCCGCAGTCACTGTCGGCGCCGTGCCGATCCGGCGCGACCTCTCGCCCGCGGGCACGTCGGGGCGAGGCATACCTCGTCGTGTGTGATGAGCGATTAGAGAAAGGGGGCAGCGAGTGGCGGCGGACCGCAGTCCCCGCCCCGGCCTTCATCACCTAATGTCGTTGCCATACTGAATGCGAAGTGAGTTTAGGAGTATGAGCCATGGTCCATTCATCGTCCGATCTACCAGCCCGTGTCGCCAAGGGCCCCCACGTGGTGGGCCTATTCGCCACCCGCGAACAGGCGGAGGCGGCGGTGGAAGCACTGCTGGCGGCGAGCTTTCCGTCCGACGCTATCTCGGCAGTCACCGCCGAGGGCAAGGATCTCACCTTCCCCTCGGGCGACGACCCGGTGCAGACCGGCGCCCGCAACGCTGCCATCGGCGCGGCCGTTGGCGCTGCGGGGGGCTTTGTCATCCTCGGACCGCTCATGCTGCTCGCCGGGGCGGTCGTCGGCGGCGTCTTTGGCCTGATGACCACGCTCGGCGCGTCGCACGAGCACGCCGAATACCTGACGGAGCGCATCCGCTCCGGCCACTATATGGTGATCGTCCACACGGCCGACAACGTCCCCACCGCCGAGTCCATCCTCGAGAACGCTGGCGGCACCGACGTGCATAGCATGTCGGCATGATCGGCCGCTCCCACCTGGATCATTTCGACATCGTCGTGCTGGGAGCCGGCTCGGCGGGAGCGGCATTGCCCCGTTGAGTCCGCGACGACAGCCTTCGGACTCGTCGCCTGTTCGCCCTGTGCCTGCCACCGCCACTGCCGTCCCACCCAGTCGGAACCCGCTACCGCGGTCGGAATTCGCGCTTGAAGAGCAGCACCGTGAGCACGAAGAGCACGATGCCCACTCCCCCCAGTACCGCGAAGTCGTTCGGCGTGTGCAGCACCCCGCGCAGCATGACGTCCTGCAGCGTCCGTATAGCATAGGTCGCCGGGAGAGCGTAGGAGACGGCGCGCACCGGCCACGTGATCGTGTCGATCGAGACGAGGAAGCCGCTGAAGAAGACCGAGGCGATGAGCACCAACATGGCGATCTGTGCCGCCTGCTGCTCACTTGAAGAGATCATGGAGATCACGAAGCCCATACCGAGCGAACAGAAGATGAGCAGCACCAACATTGCCGCGAAGGCGAGGGGCGAGCCGAAAATGGGCACGCCCAGCGCGAGCACGAGGAGCGCCACCAGCAGCGCACCGGCGACGGCACAGAGCACCCCATAGGCAAGATAATTGCCCGTGGCCACCTCGGCAGGCTTGACCGGCGAGGTCTGGAACAGCTCCATCAGTCCCAATAGTCGGACGCGAGCCATCGACAAGGCGCCCAACGTGACGGCAAGATGCTGCAGGAGCAAGGCAAGGACGGCGGGTGCGTAGAAGCCAATTGGCGTTGGTACAAATGGAGCCACGTTTTTCATGGAGAGCGCAAATGGCGCGCTGATCACGTCGGCAGGCACGGCCTTGAACTCACTCGCCAACTGGTCAATCTGCGCCAGGTTCGCTTTGATCTTGGCCAGGTCGTCCGGCGTCGGCAAGGGCGACCCAGCACCGGCAGCCGAGAGCTGGTTGTCCAGTTGGTCCACCATGCCCTTCAGGCTATCGATCGACGCAACCAGTTGGCGCAACTGGCTGATTGGTTGGGCCAACCCCGGCAACGCCAAAAGCGGCGAATTCTGGGCTGCGCTCGCCAGGCTATCCATCGACACCGCCAGCGGATCGAGCAAAGCCCTGAGCTGACGCAGCTCGTCGCGCGACCGCGCCAGGTCTCCTTGTGACGACTGCAGGAGCTGGACATAATTCTGAGCCTGTTGCACGAAGCCGCGCACGTCCCCCACCGACGATTGGGCCCCGGCTACGCTCTTTTGGATAGCTTGCTGGTTCAGCGCGGCGACCTGATCGCGAACGTACGCGTTGGCGTAGCTCACCCGAACTGGGTCGATCTCGTCGGTAAACACCTGGATTTGCGCGTGCTTGCCCTGACCGATGGCGGTCGCCGGGTCGGTCGGGGCCACCACCACCAGGTCGGCTTTACCAGCTCGGAGCAGCGCCTGGGCCTCCTCCGAGCTGGCTGTCGTTCCCACGATCTGGAGGTACTGGCTCAGCTCCTTCGGGGCGATCGCGAGCAGATCCTGTTGTGATTGCCCTTGCAGTAAGACCAGGATGGTGCGCGGCTTCGGCGCCCCCACGGTTTCCCCCGCGCCAAAGAGCAACAGGATGAGGAACGGGCCCAACACCAGGCTGACCATGAGCCAGGGCTGCCGGAGCACCTCGGCCATCCACTGGCTGAAGAAGCTGAGGGTGCGGGTGACGCTGCGCCGGATTCGCAGCGCAAGCTTAAGCATTGGAGCTCACGATCTGCTTGAACACCTCGTCGAACGACGGGACGAACTCGCGAACGGCCGCCACGCGATCGCCGCCGCGCTGCAGCACCGCGGTGATGGCCGGCGTCGCGGTAGCCGCGTTGTCCGCGATCACCCGCAACGCGCCGTCGTTGGTCCATTGCACGCGCTGGATGCCCGGCAGTTCGCGCAGTCGGGAGAGGTCGTCCTGCGTCACCCCATCAGCTTCGACTTCGACAACTTCTCCACCCATAGCCTGTTGCCGCAAGGCAGCGGGCGAGCCGGTCGCCACCAGGCGGCCTCGATTCATGATCGCCACGGTGTCGCAGTGCTCGATCTCATCGATGAGCTGGGTGGTCACAAACACCGTCCTGCCCTCGGAGCGCAGCGCCCGCAAGTATTCCCAGATCTTCTCGCGCAACACCGGATCAAGCCCGGTAGTCGGCTCGTCGACAAACAGGATGGTCGGATCGTGGACCAGCGCGCACGCCAGTTCCAGCCGCCGCTGCATACCGCCGGAGAGGTGGCGAGTCAGGCGCTTGCGGGCGTCCCACAGCTCCAGAAAGGTCAGCACCCGCTTGACCCGCCGGCGTCGAGCGAACCAGCCGATGCCGAACAGGCTGGCGACGAAGCGCAGGTTCTCCTTCACGGTGAGCGTCGGGTACAGGAAAAACCCCTGCGGGGCATAGCCGATACGCTCTCGTTGGGAGGTCGTGAAGCGCCGCGGGTCGCTGCCCATCACGCGTATCTGCCCTTTCGTTGGGGCGAGCACGCCAACCAGCAGACGGATCGTCGTGGTCTTGCCGCAGCCGCTCGGGCCAATCAGCCCGAAGATCTGGCCGCCCCTGACGGATAGACTCAGGTCGCGCACGGCATCGGATCCGACAAAGGACTTGGTGACCTCGGCCAGATCGGCGACGGGTTCCGGCGACACTGCCTTCTCCCTTTCTGTGGAGTTGCGTGGGGACCGGCCAGCACTCGGCCTTCGCATCTTTCGTGCCATGGCAGGCAAGCAACGACGGTGGGCGGACCCTCACTCCGGCTTCGCCACCTCTCCCCCGCAAGCGGGGGAAAGGCCCAACTGGGATCACCGCTCCCCTCTCCCGCTCGGCGGGAGAGGGGCCGGGGGTGAGGGTCCGTCCCCCCAATCTCCGGCAGCGTAACGTATTCGCCGGGGACTGATGTCACCGGCGGCTCCCCGGATCTCGCAGATGCAACAGGAAGTGGCGCATCCACCGGATAACGGATCAGGCGAGCAGCGCCGAGTCGCGCTCAAACTCCTTGACCTGCTGCCGGGCTTTGTCCGTAATGTCGCCCTCACCCTTTTTCCTGAGCTCGGCTTCCACGAGCTCGAGCTCCTCGGCCGGTTTCACGCGCCAGCCAAGCCGGTACACCAGGTCGCCGCCCAACCAGGCGGATCCTACGAGCACCAGCAAACCGAGCGTGGATAGGGCAAAAGGAACTCCGGTCGTACCGCCCCGTCGCGATTGCTTGCTTCGGGAAAGCAAATTCAAGCCGCCCAGCACGAGCAGGCCACTGTTGAGCAGCCCGTGCAACAACGCGGGTCGCTTAGCTGGATGATCGTTGGGCATGTTGAGAAAGTCCCACCACCCCAGCGCTCCCGCCAGCGCGCCGCCGGCCCAGCCCACGGCGAAGGTGTACGTCGCGGTATCGCGCAGGACGGTGCTCCAGCCAAAAGGCCATTTGCCGGCCGGCTGACCAGGGTAAACGTGGCCCCGCCCGACCGCTCTCACAGGCGCAGGCGCCAGCCTGGAGAGCAGGTCAAATAGGTAGCTGGCAGCGAAACCTCCGGCAGGCAGGTCCGTGGCGATTGCGTGTAAGGGATGCCCCTTGACAATGGGCTGTTTCACTCGTCGAGCCTCCTCCCTCGTCCGATCGGTGCTTTGCCCAAGGCGATACGGCAAGCGGCCGCCCTGGGCGGCGTTGCGTCCAGGACAAGGCAAGACCTATGCCAACAGCCGCGCCACGACAGCCGGAACCGGCGCACCTGTTGGCACAAATTATGTTGCTGGTATGGGCGTTGGCGAACCTTGTTTCGAACACGGCGTGCTGACCATAACGGTGCCAAAGGCCGAGTCCGCTCGTCCCCGTCGCATCTCGATATCCACCAGCACCGCCGGAAGCCAAAGTCGGACCATAGGGCATGGCACGGCCGGCGGCGAAAAGGACGCTTCCCCGCCGCAAGGCGATGTCGTCGCCGAGGGGAGCCAGCCATTATCGACATCCTCCGCGGCCGGAGCGCCAAAGAGCTGATGCCGGCGACGCGCAGGATCTCGGCAATATCTGCCCACTCCGGTCAGCCAGCAGCGGGCGCCCTAACTCGTTCGAGCCGGGCGCCCGCAGGCGGCTCGTTAGATCGGCCACCTCGCGCATCGCCGCGCTTGCCATGGCGAGCCAGGGGCCGATGTAGGCGGGCTTGGCGGGATCGAGAAACAGACTCGCCTCGAGCGTGCTGCGGTAGTGTCCCCCCTCCCGCTCCACGAGGCCCAGCGTGACCAGCGCATCGAGGAGGTCGGCAGTGGCGTCCGGGAGGAGTCCCAGGCGCCTCTCCAGGACGCAGGCGCCGCGCGGCCCCGCGGCGAGCTCCGCGAACAGCCCCAGCTCGTTCGCGATCAACAGCACCGCCGATCGCCAGAAGGCCATGGCGCTCTCGAGCAGGCGGTCGGATGTCGGCATCTCGGCGTGCGATACAGCGATGGCGTCGGTGTGTTGCAGATTGTCGGACTCCCCTGGTGTCATACGCGATCCTCCAGCGCCTCGGCACTCGACTGCTGTTCATAGCCACCAATCTACGCGATATGGGTGCGACGGACCACGA
This sequence comes from uncultured Chloroflexota bacterium, assembly GCA_937967325.1. GTDB lineage: Bacteria > Chloroflexota > UBA4733 > UBA4733 > UBA4733 > UBA4733. The sequence goes on along the minus strand of CALBSQ010000349.1, from coordinate 1,626 downwards.
ACGGATCCCGCACAGTTACCGCACACTGGGCGCGCTCGGTAGCAAGGTGCAGATCATTATTCGGCGCTACACTTCGAGCTGGTTGCCTAGCTACGACTGCGCTGGTCAGCAGCAGGGGGGCGCATGCAGAAACAGCCGGCCGGAGCGCACCAAGCGGTCGGAGATCTCATCCGGCGTTATCGGGAGATCGCCGGCCTGTCACAGGAGGCGCTCGCCGAGCGCGCCGGCTTGAGTCCGCGGGGCCTGCTCTATCTGGAACGCGGCCTGCGCCGGCCCTACCCCGCCACCCTGCGCCAGCTGGCCGACGCGCTCTCCCTCTCCGCCGCGGAGCGCGAGGCGCTGATGCTGGCCAACCAGCACGGCGGCGCCGCGCCGCCCGCCACGGAGGATGCGGCCGAACCAGCAGCCGTTGGCCAGGCAGCGGCGCCGGCAGCGACTCCGGCGACCGGCCCCCTGCACAACCTCCCCGCCTCCCTGTCCAGCTTTGTTGGGCGCGAGCACGACCAGGCCAGGGTGCACGACCTGCTCACGTCCCACCGCCTGGTGACGCTGGTCGGTACCGGCGGGGTGGGGAAGACCCGGCTCGCTTTGGCCGTCGCGCAAGGGATCGTCGGCAACCACCCTGACGGCGTCTGGCTCGTTGAGCTGGCGCCGCTGGCGGACCCCGGACTGGCGCCGGGCGTGGTTGCCCAGGTTCTGGGCTTGTACGAGGCGCCGGGCCGCTCGATCCTGGAGACGCTGTGCGACTATTGCAGCGGCAGGCGCATGGTGCTGGTGCTGGACAACTGCGAGCACCTCCTGGCGGTCTGTGCGCAGCTGTCCGGTGCGCTCCTGCGGGCGGCGCCCGAGCTGCGCATCCTGGCCACCAGCCGGGAGCCGCTGCGGGTGACGGGGGAGCAGTGCTACCGCGTGCCCTCCCTCTCGGCGCCCGACCCCCGCCGACTGCCGGCGGGCGAGCTGATTGGGGCCTACGAGGCGGTGCGGCTGTTCGTGCAGCGGGCGCAGGAGCAGCGCCCCGACTTCGCGCTCGACGAGCGGAACACGCGGGCGGTGGCGGAGGTGTGCGCCCGGCTGGACGGCATCCCCCTGGCCATCGAGCTGGCGGCGGCGCGGACGGGGGGTCTGGGCGTGGAGGCCATCGCCGCCCGGCTGGACGACCGCTTCCGGCTGCTGACCGGCGGCGCCCGCGGCGCCCTGCCGCGGCAGCGGACCCTGCAGGCGACGCTGGATTGGAGCTACGACCTCCTGGGCGGGTCCGAGCAATCCATGCTCCATCGCCTGGCGGTGTTCGCCGGGGGGTGGACGCTAGGCGCAGCAGAGGCGGTGTGCGCGGGCGAGGGCATTGAGGAGCGGGAGGTGCTGGACCTGCTGGGCGGGCTGGTGGGCAAGTCGCTGGTGCAGGTCCAGGAGGCGGGAGGAGAGGCGCGCTACGGGCTGCTGGAGACGGTGCGGCAGTACGCCGGGGAGCGGCTGGCGGCGGGCGGAGCCGATCTGCCGCGGGACCGGCACCTGCGCTGGTGCCTGGCGCTGGCGGAGGAGGCGGAGCCGGAGCTGAAGGGACGAGAGCAGGAGCGGTGGCTCGCGCGCTTGGAGGCGGAGCACGACAACCTGCGGGCGGCGCTGGGC
>CALBSQ010000348.1 GCA_937967325.1 uncultured Chloroflexota bacterium | reverse complement strand
CCGTACCCTACCAGGAGGCGACCATGCGCCAGGTCGGCCTAAGTCAACAGTATTGACGTATTAGCCTGCCTGCACACGTAAGCGCCCGGCGAGTGTGTAGTGCAATGCGTTACAATTGGGCTGTTGATGATCGATATTGGGCGGCTGATCTGGGATGAATGGAACATCGCACACATCGCCCGGCACGGTGTTACGCCGGAGGAGGTCGAGCAGGTCTGTCACGGCAACTACATCGTGAGAGGCAGCTATCAGCAGCGGGTCATGCTTGTTGGCCCGACCGCGACCGGCAGAATGCTCGCCGTCGTGCTGGACCCTGAAGATGCCGGTACCTACTACCCGATCACGGCGCGGCCGGCTAGCCGAAAGGAACGCCGGCTCTATGGAGTGGAGCAAGGAGAACGACAGCATGGCCAGGCTGAAACCGAAGGAACCGATTCCTGAGTTCGCGAACCGCGAGGAGGAGGCCGAGTTCTGGGACACCCACGATCTGAGCGACTATTGGGATGAGTTCAAGCCGGTGAAGGTCCGTTTCGCCAAGCACCTCTCCCAGGGGATCACCATTCGCTTCGACAAGGAGACGCTGGACGAGCTGCGCGTGCGGGCCGGTGAGAAGGGGATCGGGCCAACCACGCTCGCACGGATGTGGATACTCGAGCATCTGAAGGACCAACGCCCAGCATCGTAGCCTCGTCAGGCGCTTCCGTCTGCTCGAGCCGCGCTACGACTCCTGCATAAAGTCCTTCAGCTTACTTGCTCGCTCGGGCGTGCGGAGCTTGCGTAAGGCGCGGCTCTCGATCTGGCGGATGCGCTCGCGGGTGAGCCGGAACTTGCGCGCGACCTCCTCTAAGGTGTGCGGACGGCCCGTGCTGTCCAGGCCGTAGCGGAGCTGCAGGACGTTGCGCTCGCGCGGGTCCAGGCCATCTAGCGCGTGCTCCACTTCGGCGCGCAGCACGTCGACCACCGCCGCCGTCTCGGGCGACTGCGTCCGCTCGTCGGGGATGTACTCGCCCAGCGTGCTCTCGCCATCCTGGCCGATCGGCATCTCCAGCGATGCCGGCTGCTGAATCGCCGAGAAGAGGTCGCGGACCCGCTGTGGCTCAACGTCCAGCTCGCGGGCGATCTCCTCGGGAGACGGTTCCCGTCCGGTCCGTTGGGCAAACCGCTGCGCCGTCCGCTGATACTGGGAAATGGCGTCGACCATATACTCGGGGATGCGGATCATCCGCGCCTTCTCGGCCAGCGCCCGCAAGATGGCCTGACGAATCCACCAGGTGGCATAGGTGGAGAATCGGAAGCCCTTTTCGGGGTCGAACCGCTCCACCGCCCGCATCAGGCCGATGTTCCCCTCCTGGATCAGGTCCAGCAGGGAGAGGCCGCGATGGTCGTACTTCTTGGCGATGCTCACCACCAGCCGCAGATTCGAGCGCACCAGGCGTTGTCGGGCGCCGCTGGCGTCGGGGCCGCCACCGCGCACCCGCCGCGCCAGGTCCACTTCCTGGGAAGCGTTCAACAGCGGATCGGCGCCGATCTCGTTGAGATACATGGCAATGGAGTCGGTGACGTTGGACGAGCCGGCCGCCGCTGGTCCGCGTACGTCGGCCTCGTCGGCGGTGTCCTCCGCGCTGACAATGTCGGGGAGCAGCTCAGGGTCCGTCTCCGACTCCAGGCTCGTCGGGTCCTCAGGCTCCTGCTCGGAAGTCGCGTCGCGGGTGGAACGCACCCGACCATCCGTCACCTTCTTGTCCGCGAAGCGCCGGCGCGATGTCTGAACGGGAACGGAATCATCAGCGGAGGGCGGCGTGGGGCGTCGTGGCATGAGCCTGCTCCTCTTCCTTCATCACTGGATGGTTGCTACCGACTGCATGCTCTGGTCGGGCAAATGGCGGCGCCTGCCATCATCATAGACCGGCGCGAGTTCCTGCCGGCCCGACGCGCTATCCGGCAAGGCTTACCGGCTGGCTGGCGGTCTGTGCCATTTGCTCGGCCAGCCAGTCCAGGATCGCAAAGCGAGCCTCTGGAGTATTACAGAGGGCGTGGTCGCCGCTTGGATAGGTGACGAGCTTGTTCGGACAGACGGCCTCCGCGTGGATTCGACGCGCCTCCTCGATCGGGATCAGCGAATCACGGCCGCCGTGGACCGTCAGTAATGGGCAGCCGATTCGACCGATCGCGCCTCTCAGGGTGAACGTGCCCACGAGCTCTCGGACCTCGGGGCCGCCGGCGATGCCGGTCACGTACTTCAGGGCCGCTTCCACGAAGCGAGCGGACGCCTCAAACCAGTCGCGCGGCTCATAGAAGCCGGAGATGTTCACCACGGCGCAGAAGCGATCATCTTCGCTCGCCGCCTTCAGCGCCACGGTCCCGCCCAGGCTGGTGCCCAGCACGGCGATGCGTCGCTCGTCGATGGCGGGATGAGCAGCCAGCACGTCGAAGGCGTCACTGACCGCCTGGTAGGCTTCCGCGGTCAGGCGGGTTTCCTGGAACGCCTCGCCATGACCGGGAATGTCCAGGGGAAACGCCGCGATCCCGCGCGCCGTCAGAACTTCGGGCGGAAAGTCGGGCTGCTCCTTGGCGCTGCCCAGACCGGGGATGATGATGACACAGGGAGCCTTGCCGGCGCCGAGCGGTCGATGAAGATAGCCGGCGACGCTTGCCGCCTGGCGGTGAAACGTCAACCGATCAATGGGCGGCTCGTTGAGGGCGGCAAAGCGGGCGTAGGCATCGACGCATTGCCGGTAGAGCGCGCGCTTGAGCGGCGTGTCCAGGTCGATGGCCACGTCGGCGATGCGAAAGTAGAGCGACGCCCGCTTGTACAAGGCGCTGCCGCTGGCGCGCAAGCCGGCCGCCTCCGCCTCGCGGGCCAGCCAGAGGTACCGCTGCGCGGTTGCCGCCCAGCCACGCGCCCATCCGTCGTTACCCAGCTCGCGGATGCTGTGCAGTGTACGGTCCACGTCGACGTAGCTCGCTCCCCATCCATCCACAAAGATGTGATAGAGCTCTCTAGTGAACGGCCGCAGGCCAATCATCGCCACTACTCGCTGCGAGAGCGCAGCAACGGCGCGTTCTAGCACGTCATTGACTCCAGGTTCGGCATCCCGCTTCGGAGCAGTATGGTACCACACGGTCGCTGACCGCCATCCGCGTGTGCTGGCGGCGGGTCAGCGAACTGTAGCATCGTACGGCGATTCGTTGGCATGGCGCGGAGCGCCACCTCGCGGACGAAGAAACCATGACCATCCTCGCGTCCTAGTGACTTTTTTCCTATTGACATTGACTTGAGTCCTGCCTGCCCCCTACACGTAGTAGCCGTCGTTGCCGACGGCTCCGCTCAAGGGTTGATGGTTAGAGGAGAGCTAATGCCTGGTGGACTCGATGTATTCCGCCTGGACGGACGTGTCGCCTTGGTGACTGGCGGCAGCAAGGGCCTTGGCGAAGCCATGGCCTCGGCCCTGGTGGCAGCTGGCGCAGAGGTCGTCGTTACCAGCCGCCACTACGACGAGGCCAAGGAGGCCGCCGATCGCATTAGCGCGGCTCACGGGCGGCGCACCCTCGCTCTTGAAGCGGACGTGACCAAGCGTGGCCAGGTCATCGACATGGTGCGCCAGTCGATCGATGCGTTCGGGCACGTCGACATCCTGGTCAACAACGCCGGCATCAATATCCGCAAGTCCACGTTGGACATCAGTGACGAGGAGTGGCAAGAAGTCGTCGCCATCAACCTGACCGGGCCGTGGCTGGTCTGCCAGGTGCTCGGTCCGCACATGATCGAGCGGCGGTGGGGTCGCGTCATCAATATGGCGTCGATGCTGAGCCTGGTGGCCTTGCCGGGCCGGCCCGCCTACACGTCGACCAAAGGCGGCCTCCTCCAGTTCACGCGGACCCTGGCGCTGGAATGGGCCCCGCACGGCATCACGGTAAACGCGATCTGCCCCGGTCCTTTCGACACGCCGCTCAATCGTCCGCTCCGCGATGACCCGGTCGCCTACCAGACCTTCCTTTCCAAGATTCCCCTGGGCCGTTGGGGCGATCCCTCCGAGTTGGGCGGCGTCGCCATATTCCTCGCCTCCGACGCCTCCAGCTTCGTGACGGGAACGTCGATTGTTGTCGACGGCGGGTGGACGGCGCAGTAGCGGAGCGATCCGGCCCGATGGCGAGGGCACTACACGTCTCAAGATGCCGCATGGCATCATGCAGTGAGCGGCGACTGGCCGGGACACGGGTTGGTCGGCGCCTGCGCCGCGTGGGACAGTGGAACTATGCATACCTTGTCCGCAAGCCGATCCGAAGCTTCGGTTGCTCGCTTGCTTCGCTGGACCGGCATCATCACCACGGTCGGCATGTTCATCGTCGTTGCCATGGGCGATCTCGTGACCAATGCCGGCGCCGCCGAGGGATGCGGACGCTCCTGGCCGCTGTGCAAGGGGCAGATCGTCCCGGTATTCACCGCGGCGACGCTCATCGAGTTTTCTCACCGGCTCGTCGTGGCGGTCGTCAGTGTGGGCGTCATAGTGTTGGCGGCTGGCGCCTGGCTGCACCGGCCCGCACGGCGCGAGCTGCGCTTGCTCGCGCCCGCTATGGTGCTCTTCCTCCTGCTGCAAGCAGTCCTCGGGGGGGCCGCGGTCAAGTGGCCGCAGTCACCACCGGTGCTTGCGCTGCACCTGGGGGTATCGCTGATTGCCTTCGCCACAGTGCTGCTCACCACGGCCATGCTGCTCGAGGAGCGAAGCGCCGATCGGTGGCGCGATCGCCCGGCGCCTGTCCACTTTCGCCGTCTCGTCTGGGTCGCCTTGCTCTACCTCTACCTGCTGGTCTATCTGGGCGCCTTTGTCCGGCACAGCCACGCCGAGCTCGCATGCACCGGCTGGCCGCTCTGCGACGGAGCCGTCGTGCCGGACCTTCAGGGGCTGGCGCTGATCAATGTGGCCCACCGCGTGGCGGCGCTGATCGGCGCCTGCCTGTTCGCTGTGCTCTGGTGGCAGGCGCGGCGCTTGCGCGGCCGGCGCCCTGACCTCTATTGGGCAAGCACCGCGGCAGGCGTGTGCCTCCTGGCGCAGGCGCTGAGTGGGGCGCTGGTGGCGCTCTCGCAGATGGCGCTGTGGTCCGCGCTGCTCCACGGCGCGCTCGTCGCGCTCGTCTTCGGGGCCGTCAGCTACCTCTGCCTGCACATCTTGCCGCGATCGCCTATTGCGGAAACGGCATCGCAGGGAGAGTCAGCGGTCGGCAGCGCGATGGCCGTGGGAGGGAACCTCACCCCCTAGCCCCCTCTCCGGCGCGGAGAGGGGGCTAGGGGGTGAGGTTCCCTCGTATCCGCAGGATGCGGAAGCCGCCGGCGTCGATCTGCAGGGCAAGCTGCGCCAGGTCTTGGCTTGTACTGCCCGCCCCCTCCAGCCATTGCTGTCGCTCACTGTGATAGAGGCTGGTCTGGTAGGTGGTCGATTGGTCGAGCAGGGCGCTCAGGTCGAGGGGGACAACCACGAGCCGGTCGAGCGGGTTGCCGACGGCGATCAGCCATTCGCCAGGGCGCGCCAGGGCGAGCAGTCTGGCGTGCTGATTGAAGATGCGCACCTCGTCGGTTACGTCGGCGTCGAAGACCTCGCGCGGGTGGTCGCTCTCGATCTGCTCGTTGGCGTAGATACGGAAGCCGTCGTCGGGAGCGCGGGCGGCGAAGAAGGCGACCTCCCGTCCCTGATAAGGGAGCCTGCGCAGCGCGACCCAGCTCCAGATGGCGGGGATGACTGGCTTGACGGTGAGTACATCTGGTCGCAGCACGACGCCGCACATGCCTTCGATGGCGGCCCAGAGGAAACGCGGCGGCTCCCAAGGGGACAGGCGCATACCGCGGTTGACCAGCGACTCGCCGTCGAACCACTCGCTGAACTGGCCGGGCACCGTGTTGTTGTGGCGGGGGGCGCGGTTGTAGTGAGCAAAGCTGGCCCGCAGCGCCTCGACCATGAACTCCGGATGGTAGCGAGCGGCGGCGAAGGCGTACCACCAGGTCAGACCGGGCCAGACGCCGCCGCGCAGGCCGACGTCGGCAAAGGGATGATACTGCGGGCTCTGGCGCGACACCGTGCGGATGCCACCCTCGGTCCAGAAGTCCGGGCTGTTCAGCCGGCTGATGATGCGAAAGGCCACGTCCTCGGCGGCCACCCGAAACATCACCGGGAACACTTCGTCGCCGGTCACGTCGGTATGCGGGTTGCCCTCGTTGTCGATGTTGAGGTAGTAGAGGCCATTGATCGGGTTCAACAGGTGCTGGTTCATCGCCTGTTGCAACTGCTCGTAGGCGAGCCGGAACTCCCGCACCTCCCCATCCGGCTGTCCCATGTTTTCCGCCAAGTGTGCCGTGGCGCGCAGCGCCGCCGCGCACTCGGCGTTGATCTCGGTCACGGCGCCGCTCAGCGTGTAGTTGGGGATCACGTTGCGCCAGGAGGCGATCCCCCAGACGTTTTGTCCCTTGGCCGTGCAGACCACCAGGCCGCGCTGATCTTCCTGGCTGACGATGTAGCGAGCCGCCTTGGCAACGGCAGGATAGACCTCCTGGAGGAACTGTCTGTTGCCCGTGCTGCGCCAATGATGATTGACGGCCAGGATGAAGAGCGGCGTGTCGTCGTTGATGTTCAGGCCATAGTCTTCGACCTTGCCCGTCAGCGCGCTGTAGTACTCCGGGATCTTGCCATTGGCGTACTGCCGCTTGGCGAAGGACAGCAGTAGGTCGCGGCAAAAGTCGGGCTGGAAGTGGTCGCAGCCGTAGACAAACCAGGCGACATCGCGCCCCACCACGTTGGACGAGACGCCCGGCTCGTTGGTGAAGGCCCTCCCTTGGGGATAGCTTGCCATGACGCGCAGCATGTTGGCCTTGGCCCAGAGGACGCCGTCGTTGATCACCGGGTCAGGGGACATCACCTGGGCCTGGTTGAGTCGCTCGAACAGCGTTGCCGCGCATTCTTGTAGGCGCGCCGGCACGTCGACACATCCGGCATACGCCTCGCGGGCCGGCGTCTCTCCGTGGGCGCTATGGGCGAGCAGGAAGCTGGTGGTCCAGGTGTGACCGGGCTCGACGGCGCACTCCACCTGCAGCGCCCCAAGCACGTCACCATGCGCCGTGCAGTCATTCTTGAGTGGATAGACATGGGTGGGCTCGTACACTTGCGTCACGTCGAAGGTAGTTCCGTAGCGAGCCCGCGGCGCAGTCGTCCCGAAGAGGCGGACCCAATCCGGCTGGCCGGCGTTGCGGGCGACCAGCGCGCGCAGTCCGGGATCGTAGCTGGCCGTGACGTCGGTAGGCGTGCCTCCTCGCAGGGCCGCAAAGGCGTAGACGTTGAGCGCACGGGGCGCCGCCGATCGGTTGGTGATGGCGACGTGGATGCATACCGCCGGTGGGTCTTCGTCCTTTCCCCTGGGGACCAACGTCGTCGAGGTGACGTCGAGGCTCCCTGGCAGCGCGAATGTGTGCCGTTGATAGGCGGGGTGCAGCTCGAACGTCCCGTCGCCATCCGGTGGCAGCTCGACATTGGCCATCTGTTCAGACCCCGGCATCCATTCCGCCGCGTCGTGATGAGCGCGGACGAGCCGGTGGCCCGCCCCCGCGAACTTGAGGTTGATGCTGCCGCAGATGTCCAGTCCGAGCTCGGTGGAGAAGACATCCTGGATCGCGTCGGTACCTTTGGTGTTGACCCAGGTGGTGGCGTTGGCCAGGCTCGCGCCCATTTCCAGATCACTGCCCGAGACGAAATAGGAGGGCAACTGGCCGACCCGCTGCGATTCCTCCGCCACACGTGACGGTGCAACGCTCGTGCCGCCATCTTGACTAGGTTGTGACAGGTGATAGCCACGTCGCTCGGACTGCTGCACGCTGCTCTTGCCCTTCTGCTGTTCAGGTCGCGCTGCACTACCCTCGCCGTAGCAAGCGCGATACCAACCAGTGTGCGAGATATTGTCTAATCATGTCATACCTACCATACGGTCGCCAGCCCGCCTTGCGCTCGGTCGGTGACACGGCGATGATCGGTCGTGGCAGGAGGAGCTCGTGCGGGTCGGCATCGATTTCGGTACTTCGAACTCCAGTGCCGCTGTGTATGACGGACGGTCGAGCCGATTGGCGCCGCTGGATCCGGTCGCGCGCGACCCGACGGTGATGCGCTCCCTGTTGTACCTGACGCGTGACGGCGGCCGGTTGGCCGGTCGTCTGGCGCTGGACGCCTACTTTGCCCGCAACGTCGGCCACACGGTCAAGCTCGTGCGGACGCAGGTCGGCGTGCTGGAGAATGTCTTTGCCGAGGTTGGCCGCGTCTACACCGACATCTTCGTCTGGGTCGACGAGCACGAGCCAGGGAGGATGTTCCAATCGCTGAAGATGACGCTTGCCAATATCAACTATCGTGGCACCACCGTCTACGGTCAGCCCTACTCGCTGGAGCAGCTCATCGCCGAATATCTCACCACGCTGCGCGAGCGGACCGAGCAGGCGCTCGGGGCGCCGATCGAGCGGGCCGTCCTTGGCCGGCCGGTCCGTTACTCGGACGACCCGGAGGCCGACGCGCTGGCCGATCGTCGCATGCGTCGGGCCTGTGAGCTGGCCGGCCTGGGTGACGTGGAGCTGCTCTACGAGCCGGTCGGCGCAGCGCTTTCCTATGCGCTCACCTTGGGCAGGGCCAGCCGCGCCCTGGTCTTCGACTTCGGCGGCGGCACGCTCGACCTGACCGTGCTGGAGCTGGAGCCGGGGCCGCGCTGCCGGGTGCTGGCGACGGGCGGCACGCCGATCGGCGGCGATGCGCTGGATCGCCGCATCATGCAGCGCAAGCTGCTGAAGCACCTCGGGGTAGACGGGCACACCGGACCATCCGGTTTCACCCTGCCGGCGCGCGTCGCGGAGTTGTTGCTCTCCTGGCAGACCATCGGGCAGCTCAACGAGCCGGGCAATCAGGCCATTCTGGAGCGACTGCGCAGCCAGCGTGCCGGGCTGCAGGCGCGGCGGTTCCGCGCCCTGGAATGCCTGGTGACGCGCAACTATGGCTTGCCGCTCTTCGAAGCGATCGAGTCGGCGAAGGTGCGCCTCTCGGAGGAGGACCAGACGCGGCTGGAGTTCATCGCCGAGGCCATCATGATCGATGAGCCGTTCAGCCGACAGGAGTTTGAGCGCATGATCGCCGACGAGCTCCGCCAGATCGGCCAGTGCATCGACGACACGCTGGCCAGGTCCGGCCTCCGGCCCGACCAGATCGACACCGTGATCCGGACCGGCGGCTCCAGCGCCATCCCTGCTTTGATCCGCCTCCTGGCTGGCCGTTTCGGCGAAGAAAAGGTGCGCGAGCACCGCCTGCTCACCGGTGTGACCGAAGGACTAGCGATAGCTGCTGCCGGCGGTGTCCCGTTGGCGGATGTGGAGCGCATCATGCTGGCGGGATCGGCGAGCTAAGTTTACATATTCACCTAAGCACGCTAAATACGATAACAATGGCATCGATGATACGCCAACACAACGAATAGGACTAGCGAAGCGTATCCAGCCTGCTTTAGCAGGCTTCGTAATCGTAGCCGGACCATTCATGGTCCGGTGAGCCGCGTCTGCATCGGCATAGTACCATCTCGCGACTGTCGGGGGTCCAGGGAGTGCGACGTGGCCGGGGTCGGCGCCGAAAAGCGGGGCAGCACCCCTCTCCTTGCGGCCCTCGAAGTGCTCACCGTCGCCGCGCGACTCGGCGTCACCTCGTTCGGTGGCCCTATCGCCCACCTCGGCTATTTCCGCGATGCGTACGTGACGCGGCGGCGCTGGCTGGACGAGCAGACGTTTGCCGATCTCGTTGCCCTCTGCCAGTTCTTGCCCGGCCCCGCCAGCAGCGAAGTAGGAATATCGGTAGGGATCTTGCGCGCGGGCCTGCTCGGTGGGCTGGCAGCCTGGTTCGGGTTCACCCTGCCGTCGGCTATCGCTCTGACCGTGTTTGCCTACCGTGTCCAGGGCATCGACGTTGCCACCGCGGGCTGGCTGCACGGGTTGCAGGTGGTTGCCGTCGCGGTGGTCGCTCAGGCCGTGTGGGGGATGGCGCGGACGTTCTGTACCGACCGCGCCAGAGGTACCATTGCCATCCTGACGGCCATCCTCCTGCTGGCCTGGCCGGCAGCCGTGGCTCAAGTAGGCGCCATCGCGGTTGCCGGCGTGATCGGTTGGCGCTGGCTGCCGGCGCCCGCCGCGACGGTGGGGACGCCCGTGACCGTGAGCGTGAGCCGGCGTCTTGGGGTCGCGGCTCTGGCGTTGCTGGCCGCGTTGCTCGTTGCGTTACCGCTGGCGCGGCAGGTGAACGCTAACCATGGGTTGGCGGTATTCGATAGCTTCTTCCGCGCCGGCGCACTGGTGTTCGGCGGGGGCCATGTAGTGCTGCCGTTGTTGCAGGCAGCGGTAGTACCGCCCGGCTGGCTCAGCAACGCTCAGTTTATCGCCGGCTACGGCGCCGCTCAGGCGGTTCCCGGTCCGCTATTCACGTTTTCCGCCTATCTCGGCGCCATCATGCGGCCGGCTCCGCGCGGCTGGCAAGGGGCCGCGCTGGCGCTCGTGGCGATGTTTCTGCCCGCCTTCCTTTTGGTGGTCGGCGCGCTCCCGTTCTGGACGGCCATTCGAGCGCGTCCAGGGTTGCGGTCTGCCTTGCAGGGAATCAACGCCGCCGTGGTGGGGTTGCTCTTCGCTGCCCTCTACCAGCCGATTTGGACCAGTGCTATTCGCCGGCCGCTGGACGTAGCGCTGGCGCTGGCGGCGTTCGGCCTCCTCGTGCTCTGGAAGATACCGCCCTGGATCGTCGTTATCGTCGGAGCTGTCGGCGGCGCCGTTGTCGGGATGGCGCCGTAGCTGCCGGCAGGGGCGTTGATCGGGGATCCTCTGCTCAACGCCGCCCCCTTCAGCCTCGTACCCCTGCAACGGTGACGCGCCATCAGCGGTGTGCCGTATGCTTGTTTGACGCCGCCGACGACTTCGCGTCGGGCGACGCTGCCGGTGTGGCGGCGGACCGTGGCTTTGTTGCCGGCGCTTCGGTTGTACTGGCCGGCGGTGTGGCCGCGGGCGCGGCCTCAATCGAATGAGCGGTAGGCGCCGCGCTGGAGGTAACGCGCGGCTTGGCCGGCGGCGTCTCTCGTGGCGAAGTTGCCTTCGGGCTCGACGAAGCGGGTGTCGAGTTAGGCAGAGTCGGCGTGGGATGCTCCCTGACCACGGCGCCGGCCGCGCGCTGGGTTGCCTCACCGCTGACCAGCCGGCTTTTCACCGGGCCCCGGCTGCTCTCTCCCATCGGTGCGCCGCTCGTGTGTGAGGCGATCGTTGGCGACGGCGGTTGGAGGGCGAACGCGGCCTGCTCTTGAGGTCGCGGCGGGACGCCGGCTAACCGCTCTGCGGGAACAGCCGCGGTTGGCTGGTTGCCGGCTATGCCGTGAATTCCGGACATCGCCGCTGGAGCGATCTGGGCGGGGTCGCCTCTTTGGGCGACGGGTGGCGCCTGCGCGGCTGGAACCGGGATGGGCCGGCTCAAAACGGCGAGGCTCGGTCCTGACGGGCGAGCCGGGGCGGCGAGCGTGTAGACCACAAGATTATGGGGATCGGTGGGACTGCCCCGGACGGCGCCGACGGCGAGTAGCGCCGTGCCGGAAAGCAAGCTTGCCGCGATGAGGTATGGCAGGCAGAGCGGCCCGAGCTGCCGCGCCCGCCGTATCGCCCCGGCCATGACGGAGTGGCATGCCTTGAACCCCGCCGTAATCGGGCTCATACCGCGGAGGTGTGCCTCAGCGCGGTCCAGCGTCGCTACAAGCTCGCGGAGGCTGGGCCACTTGCCACTATCTCCGCGGACACTTCGCGCCAAGGTCCGGTTCAGCCCTCCCGGACGCAAGGCGGCTGGGTTGGCCGGGCGTTGCCACGGTGGCGCTCCCATTGCTGTGGCGAGAACGTGGTCGGGTAGGCCGGAAGGCCCCACCCCGCTCAATCGATGGAGGAGTGACACCAACGCGGCAACGTCGGTCATCGTCTCATCGTTGAAGGACGCCGCGGCATCCGGTGCTCGCGCTTCGCTGCCGCCGATCCGATCGAATCCACCTGTCCGGACCGTACCGTCCGCGCCGAGGATCACGGAATCCGGTTGGACGCCTGGTCTGGCGAACCCGCACTCATAGGCAAGCAACAATGAGGCGCCGATGCGCCGCACCAGTGCGACCGCTTCGAGGTCAGTAAAGCGGCGGTTCGATTCGAGCTCCGCCGCCAGGCTCCTCCCGCTGACGTACGGTCGCACGAGATAGGCGACATCGTCGTCCACGCCGAAGTCGTAGGGCAGCAACGGCCCGTCGCCGCTCGGCCAGCGGGTGGGGGCCAGTGGCGGGACGCGGGCGCAGGCATCCATCGAGGCGGTGAACTGCCACAGCCGCACACAGACGACGGCGCCGGCCGGCAGGTCGGAGGCAACAAACAGCGGCGTGATGGAACTGCCGCCGAGCCGGCGCAGCAACTGATAGCGACCATCGATGACGATCGATTCGGTCAGCGCACCGACGGCCATCCCCCCTCCCCACGCCCCGGCGCTAGAATCAGGTCATTGAGGAGAGCGTAGGGCGCGCCACCTCAGTGGCGCTTACCGATAGGAGGAAGGTCCCGTTGGCAAGCTAGCTGCGACGCTCGATGGTGTAGCGCATCACCTGTACGAGCGTCCTGCCGGCGTCGCAGGCGCCCAGACTGTCCACCAGGCGCTCGACTTCGCGCATGTACCCCCGAGCCACCCCATAGGCATAGTCGACACAGCCGTTGGCGCGGACCGCCTGCAGCATGCCCGCGATCGTCTGCTCATTCGCAGGCTGCCCCTGACAGAGCTGCTGACGGAGCTGCTGGCCGCCGGGCTCCTGCAACAGGTGGATGACGGGGAGGGTTAGGGTCCCTTCCCGCAGGTCGAGGCCGGCGGGCTTCCCGAGCTCATCGGACGTAGCAGTCAGATCCAGCACGTCGTCTACAATCTGAAAGGCCATACCCAGGTTGCGCCCAGCCTCTGAGAGCACTTCCACGACGTGTTCGGATGCCTTCGACACCATGGCGCCGGCCCGGCAACACAGCCAGGTCAGGCTGGCCGTCTTCTGTTCGAGGTAGTCGTAATAGTCGGACTCGCTGAGCTGCCAATCGAAAGCGCGCGCGGATTGGCTGATCTCGCCGGAACACAGTGACATAATCGTGCGCGCCGTGGAATCCATCAGGCCGACGTCATTCATCGACGCGACCGCGCCGGCCGCGGCGGCGAACAGGTAGTCGCCACCCAGCACGGCAACCTTCGATCCCCAGACGCTGTTGGTCGTGGGCCGGCCGCGTCGGGTCGTGGCGGCGTCGATGATGTCGTCGTGGATCAGGCTGGCGGCGTGGATCATCTCCATGGCCGCGCCGACCACGACGGCGCGCGGTCGGTCGTAGGCGCCCCAATGCGCGGCCAGGAGCACGAGGGCTGGGCGCAAGCGCTTGCCGCCACTGGCAAAGAGTTGCGCCAGCGCCTGGCGCAGATCGGGATCGCCGGCGCGGGCGATCAGGTGCTGCAGCTCCTCCTCGACGAGTCGCGTGTCGGCGGCGATGGTGCGTGCGAGCGGGCCGAGGCCGAGGATGGAAAGGAGGGACGGCATGGGTGCTCAGGACTCCTCTGTCGGGTGAGAGAGCAGCCGGCCAAAGATCGTGCCGGCATTCTGCTCGGCCTGCTGCGACAACGCTTCGGCGCTGGTACGGCGGACGGCGGCGCATTGGGCGATCGTGTCGACGAGCCACGCCGGCTCATTGCGCCGGCCGCGATGGGGAACGGGCGCCATGTAGGGAGCGTCGGTCTCGAAGAGTATCCGGTCGGCGGGCGCCTCAGCCACGGCCGCGCGCAGCTCCTCGTTTCGGGGGTAGGTCGCTGCACCGCCGAAAGCAAGATACCAGCCCCGATCGCTGCAGCGCCGCGCCAGCGCCCGATCACCGGTGAAGCAGTGCATTACCACCTTCGTCGCGCCGGCGCCGTCCAGCATGCTGACGACTTCCTCGCTCGCCTCACGACTGTGAATGATCAGCGGCAGGTCCAGTCGCAGGGCCACGGCAACCTGGCGCGCGAATACCTCGCGCTGGCAGTCGCGCGGCGCGTAGTCGCGGTAAAAGTCCAGACCCGTTTCTCCGATGGCAACCACTCGCGGATCCTGAGCGAGCGCCGCCAGCTCATCTTCCAGCGTCGCCGGGCAATGTTCACTCTCGTGGGGATGGACGCCCGCCGATGCCCAGACGGAGGGATATCGCTGAGCCAGCCCCAGAGCCCGTTTGCTCGACTCCAGATCAGTGCCGATCGTCACCATCCGCGTCACGCCCGTGTGCGCGGCTCGATCGAGCACCTGGCTCAGGTCCGATGTGAATGCGGAGGCGTCGAGGTGGACGTGGGTGTCAATAGCCAACCTCGTTGAGCTGCCCTAACTTTCGCGGTCAAGTGATTTCATGGTACCACAGCACCCTAATCGCTCTTTGCGAGGCCGCCCGTCACTGGTCTACGACGGAGCCATCCACGTGCAGCCGCGTGCTTAGCCCCCGGGGGCGGTAGGGATGCTTCTCCTGCGCGCCCTCGGCCAGCTCGATGCCGATGCCCGGGGCGTCGGGAATGATCAGGAAGCCTGCTTCCAGTCGGGGCGCCAAGGTGACGATCTCGCTCTTGGGCGGCTTGTCTTCACCAAGGGGATACTCCTGAAGAGCGAAGTTCGGTATGCACGCGGCCAGTTGCAAGCAGGCCGCCGTGCTGACGGGGCTGAGCGGGTTGTGCGGCACGACCTGCACGTCGTGCGCTTCGGCCAGGGCGGCGATCTTCTTGCAGTGCGTCAGCCCGCCGGCCAGGCAGACGTCAGGGCGGACATACTGCACGGCGCCGCGCGCCAGAAGCATGCCGAATTCGTAAATGGAGTGCAGCCGCTCGCCCGTGGCGATGGGGATGTGGATGTTCTGGGCAACCAGCCCCATGGCGTCGAAGTTGTCGGGCAGGATCGGGTCCTCGTAGAAGAAAGGGTGGAACGGCTCGATGCCGCGGGCTAGCACCACCGCCTCAGCCGGCGTCAGCCGGCGGTGGATCTCGATGCAGAGGTCGACCTCGTTGCCGACGGCCTCGCGGTAGCGGCGGACCGACTCGATGGCGTCGCTGATCTTGCTGGCGTGGGTTTTGAAGAACGGCACGTCGTGCGGCTCGTCCAGGAACGGCGTCAGGTGGCCGATCGCCGTAAAGCCTTGCCGCTTGGCCTCGACGCAGCCCTCGACCAGCGTGTCCGTGGTGCGGCCGAAGACGTGATAGTACACGCGCGCCTTGTCGCGGACCTTACCGCCGAGCAACTGATACGCGGGCACGCCGAAATGCTTGCCGGCAATGTCCCAGAGGGCGATGTCGATGGCGCTGATCGCCCCCATGATGGCGGCGCCCCGGAAGTGGCTCGACCGGTACATGTACTGCCAGTGGTGCTCGATGCGTAGAGGATCCTGGCCGACCAGATACCGGCGGAAGGTCTCGACGGCCTGTGCCGACGCTTCCAGGTAGCCCCACGTCCCCGACTCGCCCAGGCCGACCAGCCCCGCGTCGGTGTGGACCTGCACGAAGAGGTAGCGGTCGATAAGCAGCGGCTCGACGGCGGTAATTCTCACGCTTGCCCTGTCCTATTTCTTGCGACGCGGCCCCCGCGGCCACGCCTGGCGTACCGGTCCACCGGCCGAGCTGCGCGCCGCTCGGTGGTTGAGGATAATGCCAACGCTGCCTAACGGCAACCCGAGCAGCAAGGCTCCCACGATCAGTCCGGTAGCGGTGAACGGGATCGGCACCAGCGGACTGTAGAGCAGCCAGTACATCGCGGTGACACAGAGGGCGATCATCGCGCAATCCGCGAGGATAACGCTCATGGCAGTTGGGCGGGTAGGTCGGGTCTGCATATCAGTGTCTCGCTCCAAAATAGGCTTCCAGGACGCTGCGCACGATCGGCGCGGCGACGGCGGCGCCCTCGCCGCCGTGCTCGACGATGGTCACGACGGCGACTTCGGGCTGATCAAACGGTGCATAGACCGCGAACCAGGCGTGGGGCTGGCCCGATCCGGCCTGGGCCGTGCCGGTCTTGCCGGCGGTCGGCACGCCGAAGCCTTGAAAGGCGCGGAACGCCGTCCCGGTCTCGTCGGACGTAACGCCGCGGAGCCCTTGGCGGATGCTGTGCAGCGCATCGGCGCTGGCCGGCAACGTGCCCAGCGGCTTGGCCGCATTGCTGTCGGTGACAGCGCCGTTGGCGTCGACTGCCTTGTCGATGATGCGCGGCGTCCACAACGTTCCGCCATTG
The DNA here is from genome assembly GCA_937967325.1 of uncultured Chloroflexota bacterium. Taxonomy (GTDB): domain Bacteria; phylum Chloroflexota; class UBA4733; order UBA4733; family UBA4733; genus UBA4733. The sequence goes on along the minus strand of CALBSQ010000348.1, from coordinate 2,110 downwards.
GCGATGGCGGCGTACACGTTCAGCACCTGGACGGGGCTGGCCAGGAGGTAGCCCTGGCCGATGCTTAGGTTGACGGCGTCTTTGGGCAGCCAGCCCTCGCCCAGCGCGTTCTGCTTCCAGGCCGGGCTGGGGACAACGCCGGCAGCTCCGACGGCGTTGGCGCTGCCCAAGCCGACAATGTCGGGGACCCTCCCCAGACCAAACGCCTGCGCTTCCTTGGGAAGCAGCGTCTGATCGGCGACATCCTCCTGGTGGCCCATCGTGTAGTTGGCCACATCACAGGACTGCGTCAGCGCCTCGACCATCCCGACGCGGCCGTGCGCCTTCCAGTCGGCCCAGCGCGTGTTGTCCAGGACGTAGTAGCCCGGGCAGTCGAACGTCGAGTCGGCCGTGTAGCCGGCGTGATCGAGGGCGGCCGCCATCGTGATCGGCTTGAAGACCGAGCCTGTGGCGTAGCGGCCGTCGATGAGACGGTTCACGAAGGGGCCGAGCGGATCGTTGAAGAGCTGCTGATAGGCAGCGGCCGAGATGCCCAGGATGAACTGGTTCGGGTCGAAGCCCGGATAGCTGGCGATCGCCAGCAGCGATCCGTCGCTCACTCGCATCACGCCGATGCTCCCGGGCCGTTTGCCGAGGAGCTGCTCACTGCGTTGCTGCAACCCAATGTCGAGCGTGAGGTAGACCGCGCCAGGCTTGGTCGCCGCGCGCTCCGCGATCGTGGTCACCGGATCGAACTGGCGGCTGGTGACCAGCAGCTTGCCGCCGCGACGGCCGGCGAGCGCGGACTCGCCCCACTGTTCGACGCCGCTGCGCCCAACGACGTCACCCTGGTAGTAGCCCTGGACTGCCAGCTTTTTCAGGTCCTCGTCGGTCACCTGGGACAGGTAGCCGATGGTCTGGGCGGCCAGGGCTCCCGCTGGGTAGACGCGCGCGGGATCATCGGTGACTTGAACGCCCGGGATGGCCGCGAGTCGCTGCCGGATCGGCGTCGCCTCGGACAGGGAGATAGTCTTGATCTGCACCGGCACGTCGGCCTGGGACTGGGCATACTTCTGCTTAATCACCGCCGCCGGAACGTTGAGCAGTCCGCTCAACTGGCTCAGCATAGCTTGCTCGTCTGTGATCTTGCCAGGAACAAGCGCGACCGTGGTGACCTTGCCGACGGTGGCCAGCGACTTGCCGGCGCGGTCGCGGATGTCCCCGCGCGGCGTGTCGATCGGGATCATATGGACGATGTTGTCGCCAGTCAGCTCCTTGAAGATGAGCGAAGGTAGCCATTGCACTCGCCAGGCGCTGCCGCCGGGATCAACGCCCAGGGTCATGGTGTTGCGCTCTTCGATCTTGCCGACGAGCACGGTATCGAACGCCACGGAAAACTGTTGGATATTGGCGCCGGCGCGCTGCCCGGGCTGCAGAGTCGCATTGACATTGGAGATGGTGGCCTGGACGCGGATAGCGTTGTAGCGTTGGACAAAATCGTCCTGGCTGATCTTTTGCTTCGCATCCGCCGAGATTAGGGCGTACATGTCGGCATAGTTGCCGGCATTCCACGCGGCGAGGTAGGCGGCGGCGATCGCTCCCGGCTCATTCACCGGTGTCGCCGTCGGCTTCGGCGGTGAGCTCGCCGACGCGGCGCTCGCCGTGGTAGTTGCCGACAAGCTTGCCGTCGCTGCCGCGGGTAGGCTCCTAGCCCCCGAGCTAGATGTGGCCGCGGCTCCCGGCAGCGCGACGGGGATTCGAGCGCATGCAGCCAACGATATGGCGCTGCCGGTACTGAGCAGCGCCGCCCGCAGGAAGCGTCTCCGGCTCGCCGGCCGGCCGGAACTGCTGGTCAAAGGCGCTCCGTCGGTGCCATCCGTCCGCTCTAGCGTACCAGGTGAGGGTGCGTGTGACACTGAGGTTTGCAGCAAGCCGGCACCGACGTAGGAGGGCCACGGAGCGCGGGCGTCCCGCCCGCCCGGTGATCTCGATGCAGAGCAGCCTTTCAGCGCGGCGACTGGCCGGCGTCCCCACGTGCCGGGGCGGGCGGGACGCCCGCGCTCCGTGGCCCTCCTACGTCGGTGCCGGCTTCATGGCGCCCCGCTGAGGGCACTCAGGTTGCCGGCCGCGG
>CALBSQ010000347.1 GCA_937967325.1 uncultured Chloroflexota bacterium | reverse complement strand
GCGCTGGACAGCAGCGGGCAGCCGCGCGCGTACCAGTATCGGGTCGGGTGGAACTTGCCGAGCTTGCCGGGGGAGGGACGGCCGCTCGATTTCGGGACGTTACGTCAACTGGCGGACAGCTATGACATCCTGCGCAAGGCGATTGAGATACGCAAGGATGAGTTGTGCAGCTTGCAGCTCGACGTGATCGCGCGGGATACGGACCGGCGGCGGGCAAGGCAGATCGTGCAGGGTCAGCAGGAGAAGATCGGGGCGATTCGCGCCTTCCTTGCCTTCCCAGACCGGCAGCACACCTGGCAAGGGTGGCTGCGGCGTCTGCTGGAGGATTATTTCGTCGTGGACGCGGTGACGATCTGGAAATGGCGGACGCTGGGCGGTGCGCTGCACGGCTTGCGCTTGATTGACGGCAGTACGATCAAGCCGCTTTTGACGATCCAGGGAGATCAGCCGGCGCCGCCTGATCCGGCCTATCAGCAGTACTTATATGGAGTGGCGCGGGAGTCATTCAGCGCGGACGAGCTGATCTATGCGCCGAAGAACCGGCGCAACCAGACGCCGTACGGATTCTCGCCGGTGGAGCAGTTCCTGACCCACATCAACCTGGCGCTACGGTTTCAGCGGTTCACGACCGATTTTTATACCGATGGGACGCTGCCGGAGGGGGTGGCGACGGCGCCGGAGACGTGGACGCCGGCGCAGATCGAGGAGTTCAACGAGTATTGGGAGCGGCTGCTGGCGGGGGATACGCGGGCGCTGCATAAGCTGCGCTTCGTGCCGGCCGGCTTCAAGTTCGAGATGCTCAAGCCCTGGACGTTTGACGAGACGTTCGCCCGCTGGCTGCTGGACGTGACCTGCGCGGCGATGGACGTCACGAGCCAGGAGCTGGGCTTTGCTCCCACGCACGGTGGGCTGGGCGGGAAGGGCTTTGCCGAGGAGCAAACGGCCATCCTGAAAAGGAAGTCGCTGCAGCCGCTGATCCGCTGGCTGTGCGACGAGATTCTCAACCCGATTATCTGGAACGAGCTGGGCGCGCCGGAGCTGCAGGCGACCTTCAAGACGGCGGGCGACGAGGAAGCGCAACTGCAGGCTATGCAGGCGCGGGACCTGGCTATCCGCAACGGCACGCTGGCGATCGATCAAGCGGTGGAGGAGGATGGCGGTGAGCCGCCGGGGATCGGACGCGTGTTCGTGGTGGGGAACCAGATTCTGGGGGAGGCGGACTTGATCCGGCTCACCAGGGAGGGCGGGGACGAACCCTCACCCCCGGCCCCTCTCCCGCAAGCGGGCGAGGGGAGACGAAGGCAGGTGGGCACGGAGCGGGCGGCGCGGAACAGCGGCGGAAGCGAGGGCGCGCGGGACGAGCAGAAGGTCTCGGGCGTTGGGGCTGAGCTGGAGCGCTTTCTCCGCTTCGCTCGCGAGCGGCAGAAGGTGGGGAAGTGGCGCGATTTCCAGAGCGACATCCTCGACGCTGAACACCTGGTGCGCCTGAACAAGGCGGCGCGCGACGGGGTGGGGAGCGATGTGCTGCGGGCCGTCACCGCCGAGCCCTCTCCCGCCGCAGTGAAGCTGGGCAGCGACCAAGGTGGAGGAGATGCCGGGACCGCGATTGCTGTGGAAGCAGGGAATAACCGGGGCGGCGGGGAGGCTGGAGCCGCGATTGCGATCGGCGGCCAACCGACCGGGGGACTGCGGTCCCCTTCAATCGGCGAGAGTCGTCTGCGGGCCGGGGGTAGAGCGGACCCGCTTCGCCCTCCGTTGGTCGCTCACCGGGGGATGAATACTGGCGGGAGCGGGGAGCAGATCCATCGGGAGCGGGCGGCGGCGATGGAGCGTGGGTATCGAGTTGCTACCACGCGACTGGCACAGCGGGTGGCGGAGGCCATCGAACGGGAGGAAGCAGGATGAGCGGCAGGCGTATTGCGAGCTTGCTGGCGGCGCAGCTCGACGTGAAAGCGGCCCCGCCGACTGAGGCGGCAGCGGCGCCACCGACTGAGGCGGAGCTGGTGACTCGCTTGGCGAAGATCCGGCGCATTGGCCGGGCGACCGGGTGCGGTCCAAGCGCGCTGGCGGCGGCGGTGATCGTGCAAGCGATCCACGACAGCCGGTACGGCGAGGAAGGGACGGAGAGCGACCCGGCGGAGGCAAGTGCCTGGCTAGAGTCGGATGGCGCGCGCTGGCTGGACTTCCTGCGGCCGATGGAAAAGGGAGTGAGCCGGCTGTTTGCCAGCCGCATTGCTTGAGCAAGCGGCATTGCCCTACCGCCTACGCGGCGGGGCGCCCCGCCGCCCCACGACTGTGGCGCCATGAGCTACGGGTGAGATTGGGCCGGTGCTGTGGTCAGGGCGTATAGCAATACGCCCCTACAGGAACCGGTCGCAACTGTAGGGGCGTATTGCTATACGCCCTGCTTGCCGTCTGCGCCATGCTCCCAAGTCACCGACATCATCGCTGCTCTGGGTGAGGGCGGACTACGGTGAGACGACGGTCGGCTGTCGCGCCGGGTTCCGAGGGGCTGGCGGTCGCGGCGCAAATCTGAGCAGGGGTGAGGCGATGCGGGTGCTGGCGAAGGACGCGGATACCCAGCAAGTACAGGGACGGTCCGGCTCGCGCTCGACGCCTTTGGGGCGGGTGGAGCTGGCGAGCTTGTCGCTGGAGTCGGGCGAGCCGACGACGATTGGGCAGGCGCTGGCGGACGCGCTGTTCGAGCAGATGCGCGACACCTATCTGGCGATGGTAGACGACCTGCTCGGAGCAGAGGAGGGCGCCGGTGACCCGTACACGCTGGAGACGGAGCAGCGGCTGCGGGAACGGGCCAGTGGGCTGGCAAAAGGCCGGCTGGCCCAGTACCAGGAGCGGCTGGAGCGGTTCCTGGCGACCGACCCGGGTGACGACACGCTCGCGGAGTGGCTGGCCCACCGCGCGGTCACCGATGCCGGCGTGTGGGCACGGCTGGACAGTCTGGGCATACGGCGGCAGGCGCGGCTGGACTATTACGCGCGGAACCGGCCGGTTGGGGGGCGCTGGACCATTCTGCCGGAAGGGGCGGCGGAGCCGCGCTGCCTGGAGGTAGCGGGGCGGGTCTTCGACAGCTACGAGGAGGCGGAAGCCGCGCTGGACAGCGTGTGGCACGAGGGCTGCCAGCACTATGTCGAGCGGGTCTTCGAGGTACGTGAGAGCAACGGGCATGGGGATCAGGAACCGGGCGACGAACTGGTCGCGCCGGGAGCATCGACCCCAGGAAGTCCGGGCCACCGACTCCTGCCTCCCCGCCTTCGGGCTGCGAGAACAGTTGAGGATCAAATACGAACACAACGCCGCGAGATAGCGGTGGTGTTTGACCGGGCAGGGCGTGAGATCCTCCGCAAGGCGGGTTATCATTCCTCCGTGCCGATCACACGAAGCGAGCGCGATCGAATCAACGGTGGCACGTTCACGCATAACCATCCTGCCGGGTGGGGATTCCCAGAGCACGATCCACGGCGTGCTGGATCGTCGTTTTCTTTGGAGGACATCATCCTGGCCGGATGGGCACATCTGGAGGAAATGCGTGCGGTGACCCCCGCATTTCGGTACTCGATGCGACCGGGCGCCAAGGGATGGCCGGGAGAGGATCTACTGCGCGACGCATTCGAGCGTGTTGATGGAACGGTTTGGCGACGGTTAGCGCGACGCGTTACCAAGGGTATCATAACGTTGCCACAGGCAGAGGCCGAGCGCCTCCACGAAGTATGGGAGGTACTGGGCAGGCAGTTCGGATTGAGGTATTCTCGTGAACGATCCTGATGAAATAGTCATTGTTCTCGACAAGGATAGTGATCTGCCGCATTTCAGTCCGGTCTGTACTTTCTGCCGCCATGCTCGTGGATTTCGTCGATGCACTGCTTTCGATGAGGGGATCCCGCTGGACATCTGGGTTGGGTTGAATCCGCACGAGCAGCCCTATCCAGGTGATCGCGGCATCCAGTATGCGCCTGTGCCTGGGGCCAAGGTAACCTCGCCTCAGGGTCCGGACTGGCCGGCCATTCGGCTGCTGCGCGCGCAGGGCCTGCTGTCGGCGGAAGAGCCGGTGAAGAGCTGAGTGGGCCACGACAACCAGGTGGTCCGGGTTGGGAAATTCTCGTGAACGGTCCTGATGAAGTGGTCCTCGTCCTCGATGGAGATAGCCACCTGCCTCGGGCGAGTCCGGTATGTACGTTCTGTCGACATGAGCTTGGCCGGCGAACTTGCAAGGCGTTCCCCGCCGGTATTCCGTTGCCCATTTGGACCGGTGAGCACACGCACGAGCGACCCTATCCGGGCGATCAGGGCATCCAGTTTGCGCCGATTCCTGGCGCGAAGATAACGACGCCGCAAGTGGACCAATCCTAGTTGACCTCGGCCGGCCGTGTGAAGGTTGGAATGACGATCTATGCGCCAATGTGTGTCTGGTGTAAGCATCTGGACGGCGATGACGCCGGCACGAAGATCACGTGCAGCGCATTCCCAGAAGGAATACCGAATGTCATCGTGACGGGTGTATTTGACCATCGCCGTCCGTACCCGGGCGATCGCGGCGTCCGTTTTACGCCGGCACCGGGTGCGGACGTGCCGGAGGAATTCCAACCAGGGCATGGCTTCGCCTGAAGGCGTTGGGCCGGTAATACGATGAGCGCTTTGGACTTATTTGCCGACGCGACTGGGCGTCAGGACGAGATGCGTCTCCTCGCCGAGGAAAGCCTACTGATCCCGGTCCTGAGCCTCGTCTGCACCTTCTGCCGCCACTTTAATCTCGATGATGAGAGCGGCGCCAACATCTGCACCGCCTTCCCCGAAGGCATTCCCATGGCTATATGGATGGGCGACCACACCCACGAACAGCCATATCCCGGCGACCATGGTATTCAGTTCGAGCCGGAGCCCGGCGCGAAGGTAACCAGGCCGCAGGTCGTGAGGTCCTGACGCTGGTAGTCGTCTAGGTACCCGGCTCGATCACCTGCTGTCTGAGCACGCGCACGTGTTGTATCTGTAGGCGCTTCAAGGCTCCGTACCGTGCGTATCCGTCGACGAGGAACAGATCCGCTCCTAGCGCTGTGAGTGGGGGTATCTCCGCCCCCGCACGGACTCGCGCAAGGAAGCGGTCTCGGCGCTGGATGTGTTCTGGCTGATGGTCGTGTCGTGCGAGCATTTCGTGATCGGGCCGCAACGCTGACAAAGGGACGGTGTCCTCGAACCAGGGGGAGCGAGCGATCAAGTCCATCGGGATATCGGGCGCTTCCCGAGACAAAACGTCCAATACGTAGGCGAATGGATCGGCTACGTGCTGCCATCTCACGCGCATGGCGGTCATTTTCAGGCAGCCAGTATCTCACGTCAATAACACGCTCAAGGAGACGCGATGTCTGAGGAGATTTGTTACGTCTATGCCCCATTCGTGGCGAAGGGAGATGATTCCCAGCGGATCGTCGAGGGGTATGTGAGCAGTCCGGAGCTGGACCTGGATCAGCAGATCGTGGACCAGGGCTGGCTGAAGCGGGAGCTGCCGCCCTGGGTGGCGCGCTGGGGCAACATCCGCGCGCAGCACGATCCGCTCAAGGCGGTGGGCAAGGCGCAGTCGGTGGACCTGGAGACCGCGCCGGGGCCGTACCTGGCGGCCAAGATCGTGGACGATGAGGCCTGGCGGAAGGTCAGGGAAGGGGTCTACAACGGCTTCTCGGTGGGGATCAAGAATCCGGTGCTGGTGCGGGACGAGCAGGCGCCGAATGGGCGGATCGTGGGCGGGAAGCTGATCGAGATCAGTATCGTGGACCGGCCGGCGAATGACGCGGCGAAGTTCGTGTTGGTGAAGAGTGTGGGGGTGGGGGAGTGGAAGGATTGCCAGACGGGGGCCACCGTTGCTGTCGCGGCGCCGGGAACCTCACCACTACCCCTCTCCGGCGCGGAGAGGGGCAGTGGCGGCGGCAGCGTGGGCGCCCAAATGGAACAGCGGTGGCAAGGCCGCGCCGGGAGCCGCGAGGAGCAGTGGAGCACCGACGCCCAGCGACAAATGTCACCCGTTCACGGGCCGGGGCAGGCCGACACGGCGAAAGGCGACTTTGGGCGGCAGGAGCGGGGGAGGTTGGCGGCGTCGGGCGCGGCGATGCCGGATGGGAGCTATCCGATCGTGACGGCGGAGGATTTGCGGAACGCTGTCCAGGCGTTCGGACGCGCGAAGGATCCGGCCGGGGCGAAGGCGCACATTATCCGGCGGGCACGGGCGCTGGCGCGGAGTGACTTGCTGCCAGCGGATTGGGCGGGCGGCGCCAAGGACGAGGAGAAGATGGTGAGCGGGACAGAGCAGACCGCCGCGGTCGAGGTCGGCAAGGATGCGGACACGGACAGCGGAGATTCCTACGGCGGCGACGCGAGTATCGGCGCAGGAGGAAACACGCCTATCCATCCGTTCACGGGGAGCCACAGCCATCAGCACGACGACTTGCGGGGCGGCAGCCACTTCCACGAGCATATGCACCAGCACGACGACATGCACGAGCATCCGCACTGTTACGAGCACGGGAAGGATGCGCGGCTGTGCGCGGGGATGGAGCACCAGTTCGATCTGGCGGGCGTGGGTGTGAAATCGGCGGTGGCCGGCCAGTGGAAGGCGGCCGCGGACGTGGCCGGCAGCTTCTCGGCGCCGGCGCTGCGCGCGCGACCGGCCGGGATCGGCGGTGAGCTGGCGGCGCTACTGCGCGAGGCGCTGAGCCGGGTGGAAGCGTTGGCGGACGAGACTGATGAGGATCGCGATGGTGATGTGGATACGCCGGCCAATCTGGCGGACGTCAACGATAACCGGAAGAAGCCGAGCGAGCAGTTTGTGCAGCGGCAAATCCCGAATGGGACGCCGGTGGCGGGTCGGGAGACGTTGCCGATGAGCTTCGCGTCTGCGCCGGATCTTGTGAAGCGGTTGGACGCGCTGATCGAGCGGCGTTTGGATTCGCTCGCGGACGGCCGGTTCGTGACCAAGGCGGCCGTGGCTGATTCGGTAGGGACGGCGGCGGAGGTCGCCAAGCTCGCAGGTGGGATCGCGAAAGGTCTGGAGTCGCTGGCGACCCAGGCGGAGGCGACCACGGAGGAGCTGGCGGCTATCAAGGAGGCTGTGGCTGAGCAGCAGGCGGACCTAGCAAGCGTTAAGGAGCTGGCCCAGCCGGTGAAAGGGGCAGTGTTCGCGGTGGAGAAGGGGATCGGGTTGGACCCCGACCGCATCAATCCGGACGGCACGAGCAAGACGGCGATTCCCGCGAACGGGTCGTTGGAGTGGCTGGCGCAGAAGGCGGCGGCGCTGTCCGATGAGGAGCGCAAGCAGCTCGCCGCGGCGATGTACCGGGCGACGGCGCAGCGGGGATAGCGGACCCTCACCCCCGGCCCCTCTCCCACCCGGCGGGCGAGGGGAGCTTGGACGACCGTGATGAAGGATGCACGGAGATACCTGACGGCGATGAGAGACAGGGAGAAAGCGTAGCGATGGCACCGTTGGCACAGGAGATTCAGGCGACGCTGGAAGCGTATAAGAGCGGGCTGGCGCCGCAGATTGGCATGGTGAGTCCGGATATCGCGAAGGACTGGAACCTTGGCAGCGGCTTCCAGCCGTACAACTTGCAGCCTGTGGCTCTGCTTCTTTATCCCCAGCTCAGCCCGATCCGCAATATGACGGCGCGGGTGCAGGGGCGGGGTAAGCAGGTCGAGTTCAAGGCGATTACGGCGATCAACAACACAAACTTGAACGGCTGGGTGGCCGAGGGGACGGCGGCGAGCACGGTGCAGAGCACGTTCTCGGACGTGGTCTCGGTGTACCGGAGTATGGCGCTGGCGGACAAGGTGACGTACGAGCAGCAATGGGGGTCGGCTGGATTTGTCGACAGTAAGTCTGTAGCCGTCACCAACTTGCTTCGGGCGATGATGATTCAGGAGGAGAATAATATTCTCTTCGGGCAGAACACGGCGGCGGCGGCGAATCAGCAGGCGCCGGGGGCGGCGGGGAATGCGCCACAGCCGGGCGTGAGTGCGGGCGGCTCCGGCGGTTCGATCGCCGCGGCCACCTACTATGTGAAGCAGACGGTCATCACCGGGATCGGCGAGTCGTTGTCGAGCAGCACGCCGGTGAGCCAGGCGGTGTCGTCGGGGCAGCAGTTGACCTTGACGCCGGTGTTGCCGGCGGGGCAGCCGGTGTTCGGGGTGAACTTCTACGTCAGCACCTCATCTGGTGGGACGTACTATCTGGTGACGGCGGCCAACCTGGCGGGGGCGCAGCCGTCGAGCGCGACGCTGAACGGGCTGAGCTGGCTGACCAATGGGCAGGCGATTGTGCTCAACACGGTACCGTCGAGCGGGACGACGGCGCCGGGGGCGGACAGCTCGGCCAACGCGAACGCCTATAACGGGTTGATCGCCCAGATGTTCGGCGGAGCGGGGGCCAGCTTGACGGCGCTGAACGGCACGCTGACGGTGTCGGCCATCGACGCGCTGTTCCTGAAGCTGTGGAACGCGGGGCGGGCGGACCCGGACGGGGTGTGGTGCAACGCGCAGGAGAGCGTGAAGATCACCAACCTGACGCTGGGGGCCGGCGCCCCCTACTACGTGGTGGTGAACGAGCAGAACCAGGCGACGGGCAACTATCGCGTGGCGCGGCTGACCAACAAGGTGACGGGCAGCGAGGTGCCGGTGAAGGTGCATCCGACGCTGCCGCAGGGCTTCATGCTGTTCCTCAGCTCGAAGCTGCCGGGCTGGTATGTGCCGACGGACGTGCCGAGTGTGTGGGCGCTGGACCTGCCGCAGGACTACATCGAGATCGACTACCCGCCGACGCAGGCGAACCCGTTC
>CALBSQ010000346.1 GCA_937967325.1 uncultured Chloroflexota bacterium | reverse complement strand
AGGGGATGAGCCGCTCCTCCCTCCCGCGCACCGCTCGCAGGGTCATCTCATTGGAGGCGCGCGACGGCAGACAGATCGAGAAGACAATCGACGTATCAATGCCCGCCTGGTCCATGCGATAGATGGTGCGATCCGGATCGAGTTCTCGACGGTAGGTGTCGCCACCTTTGACGTGGACGTGGGAGTCAATGATCATGCAGGGCGTTCCTTCATCCACCAGAACCTCCCGCAAGCAGGATCGACCACACACAACAGGACACGGTCGCCGCGCTTGCTTTGCCAGCGGAACCTATGATATCTTATAAAATGCAAAGTGTAAAATCAGGCGACAGTACGGTTCCGGCAACTTACCGTACCAAGGGCGAGATCGCGGCGCACCTCCTGCGCGAAGCCATCATCCGCGGCGATCTGCGCCCCGGCGCTCGCCTCATTCTGGACGATCTGAGTCGGCAGTTTGACGTGAGCCTCACGCCGATCCGCGAGTCCCTGCCGCTCCTGGAAGCCGAGGGATTCACCGTGCAGTCGCCGCACAAGGGCGCCCTGGTAGCGCCGATGGACCGGGAGGACATCCTTGAGCTGTATGCCATTCGCGGTGCCATGGAAGCGCTGGCGACACGCGAGGGGGTTCCCAGGCTGACAGGCGACCACCTTGCCGCCATGGCGGTAATGCTGGAACAGCTGGAGTCCTTCTCGGGAGACTGGGAGTCGTTCCTCGACCTAGACAAGCAGTTCCATCTGACCATCTACCGCGCGGCGGGGAGCAACCGGTGGGTCGGGACTATCAATACTCTCTGGCTACGGAGTACACGCTACATGCTCGCCAGCACCGTGATGCGCGGCGCAGTTGGCGCCATCCACACGGATCACAGGGCGTTACTAGGCGCCTGCCGCCAGCACGACGCCGACCGGGCCGAAGCGCTGGTCCTGAAGCACCTCGCTCACTCGCGGGTACGCTTGTTGACCGACTGGCCGTGACTCGAATCTATGGCCCGGCAGTTGTCCTCGGTCATTCCATCGTCCTTCGCAGCAATGTACCGGCTCTTGCTTTCTCCGTAAAGCAACGCTATACTCTCTCCGAGAAGAAGAGGCGGCGTTGCCACGGATCGATTCGGTCGACATCGACGAGTACATCCTGGAAAAGGTCCAGGTCAAGCACGGGGTCGGTTGGCAAGAGGTCGAGGAAGTCTGCTACTCCCGCCGCCAGGCGCAACGCGCGGGACGCGACGAGACGCTGCTGGTCTACGGGCAGACCCACGCCGGGCGTTATCTCCTGGTAGTGCTGGCGGCCCACGAGTATTCCTGGATGGTGGTGACGGCGCGGGCTATGAACGACGCGGAACGCCGCTGGTATCGAGACGCGAGGAGGCAGGCATGACATTGCGGCACCTGGAAGAGCGACGGCGCCGGCTGGAGGAGGAGATCGCCCGGATCGACGCCGGCGGCAGCTCGCTGGAGGGCAGCGAGACCATCCCATCAGAGGAGCAAGTCCGCTTCAAGCAGCCATTGGACAAGGTGCTCATGGTGCGTCTGGCGGACGAGCACTGGAAGCTGCTCTATGACGAGGCTCGCCGTCGCGGCATCGGTCCTTCCACACTCATCCGCATGCTGGCGCTGGAGAAGCTTCGGGAGCAATCCGGCGAGCGCAAGACAGCCTAAGGGCCGCGCGTGCCAGTTCGCATCGATTTGTCGTCAGCCTGCTGATCGGCGCCTCGGGCTCGGGCCGATAGCCCCTCGCTCGCACGGACACATCGGCCGCGGGATCCCCCGACGGCGCCTTCCCTCGACTGCTTGACAGACATTTCCGGCGCGCTGTAAGGTTGGCTCGACAACGCTTGAGAGGGAATTGTCCAGTGGCAACGTTGCTGACGGTGCTGGAAGGCGGCGGCGCGTCCGACCCAGCGATCGTGGTCCCCGATGGTCCACAGTTGACGTACGGCGAGCTCAGGGCGCAAGTGCGGCAGGCGGCGGACTCCCTGGCGAGCTTCGGGTTGGGCCGCACGGACCGCGTGGCGCTGGCGCTGGGGAATGGCGCCGAGTATCTGGTCGCTTTCTTGGCGGCGGCGGCGGCCGCGACGGCCGCGCCCCTCAATCCAAACTACACGGAGGCCGAGTTCCGCTTCTACCTGGAAGATACCGCGGCTAAGGCGCTGATCGTGCCGCCCGGCGGCGGCGAAGCCGCCCGGCAGGCCGCCCCAGACGGCACGATACTGATCGAGGCGGCGTTCGACGGCGGCACGCTGCGACTGGACAGCACGACCGCCCGGCAACCCGGCCGCACCGCGTCGGCGCCCAGCGCGGACGATGTGGCCCTGGTATTGCACACCAGCGGTACCACCAGCCGGCCCAAGCGCGTGCCGCTGCGCCATCGCAACCTGGCGGCGTCTGTGGAGAACATCGTCGCCACCTACGTGCTGACGCCGTCCGACGTGTCGCTGTGCGTCATGCCGCTCTTCCACGTCCACGGCCTGCTCGCTTCCACGCTGTCCACGCTGCGCACCGGTGGGACGGTGGTCGTGCCGGCCCGCTTCAACCCGCTCGGCTTCTGGCCGGTGGCCAGGAAGCACGGCGCCACCTGGTACTCGGCAGTGCCCACGATCCACCAGTTGCTCGTGGCGCGTTCCCGCGATGGGGAGCGGCCGGAGGGCAGCGAGACGCTCCGCTTTATCCGCTCCTGCAGCTCGGCGCTGGCGCCGGCCCTGATGCAGCAGATGGAGACTCGCTTCGGCGCGCCCGTCCTCGAGGCCTACGGCATGACCGAGGCGTCGCACCAGATGGCTTCCAACCCACTGCCGCCCGCCGCGCGCCTGCCCGGCTCGGTCGGTCGGGCCACCGGCATCCGCATCGGCATCATGGACGATGGAGGGGCGCTGCTGCCCGCCGGATCGAGCGGGGAGGTGGTCATCCAGGGTCCGAACGTGATCGACGGCTACGAGAACAACGCGGAGGCCAATGCGACCTCATTCAGCGACGGCTGGTTCCGCACCGGCGACCTTGGCACGCTCAACGCGGACGGCTACCTGCTGCTGATCAGCCGGATCAAGGAGCTGATCAACCGGGGCGGGGAGAAGATCTCGCCGCGCGAGGTGGACGAAGTGCTGCTGCAGCACCCAGCCGTCGCCGAAGCGGTCTGCTTCGCCGTACCCCATCGCACCTGGGGAGAGGAGGTGGCGGCCGCCGTCGTGCTGCGGGGCGAGGCCAGCGCCGACGACCTGCTCCGCTACTGCCGCGGGCTCCTGGCCGACTTCAAGGCCCCCAAGACGATCTATATCGTGGACGCCATCCCGCGCACGGCTACCGGCAAGGTACAGCGCCGCAACGTCGCGGCCGCGCTTGGAGCGGCCGGTTGAAGCTGGTCATCGTCGGCGCCGGCGCCACCGGCGGCTTCCTCGGGGCGCGACTGGCTCGCGCCGGTGAGGATGTCACCCTCGTCGCTCGCGGGCCGCACCTGGCGGCGATGCGCGCCAACGGCCTGCGCGTGATCAGTCCGGACGGCGACTTTGTCGCCTATCCCACCTGTACCGACGACCTGGCGGTGGTAGGCGAGGCCGACGCCGTTTTCTTGACCGTCAAGGCGCACGGGCTGCCAGAGCTCGCGCCGCGGCTTGGCCCGCTGCTGGGACCAGAGACGGCAGTCGTGACGGCTCAGAACGGCATTCCCTGGTGGTACTTCGAGCGGCAGGAGGGACCGCTGGAAGGGACCCACCTGGAGACGGTCGACCCTGGCGGAGTGATCGCCGCCAGCATCGAGTCCCGCCGCGTCCTCGGCTGCGTCGTCTACCCCGCGACGCGGCTGCCAGAGCCCGGCGTGGTCGAGCACGTCGAGGGTACGCGCTTCACCGTCGCCGAGCTCGACGACAGCCGGACCGTGCGGTGCGATGCCATCGTCGCCGCGCTGGGGCGAGCCGGGCTGAAGTCGCCCGCGCGCACGCGCATCCGCCACGAGATCTGGCTCAAGCTGCTGGGCAACGTGGCCTTCAACCCCATCAGCGCGCTCACGCGCGCCACGCTGGTAGGGATCGCCACCTTGCCGGAGGCGCGGGCCGTCGCTCAGGCTGTGATGGAGGAGGCCGACAGCGTGGCCCGCGCGGTAGGGATCCACCTTGAGATCAGCGTGGAGCAACGGCTGGCCGGCGCCGAAAAGGTCGGCGCGCACAAGACTTCCATGCTCCAGGACGTGGAGACCGGCCGCCCGTTGGAGATCGAAGCGCTGGTCGGAGCCGTCGTCGAACTGGCCGGCCTGCTGGATCTCCCAGTCCCGCACACGCGCACCCTCTACGCCTGCGCCAAGCTGCTGGATCGCACGTTGCGCCGGGCGGGGTGACAAGGGGCCGCGCCCGTAGCAGTGGGCGCCGCCCTGCATTGGAAGATCCCGTCTCCACCGGCGATAATGACGACGAAGGAGGCCCCATGGCGGCGATCGCGACCGAACGGCGGCGCTACACCCTGCCCGAGTTCCTGGCGCTACTGGACGAGCTGGAGCAGGCCGGCAGCCAGGACCGGTTCGAGATCATCGGAGGAGAGCTGGTGGCGCACGCATCGCCGGAGAATCCCCATATGCGGGCGGCGATGGGCTGCCTAATGCTGCTGCTCGATGCCCAACGGGCGGGCCATGGACAGGCCGGCAATGATCGCATGGTCGTGCTTGACTACCGAGGGCCCAGCTTACCCGTCGCGCACGCCTACAAGCCGGATGCCTTCTTCGTGGCGACCGATGGGCGGGCCATCCTGGAGCACCCCGAGACGCCCTCCGTGGTCGGCGCGCCTGACGTCGTGGTCGAGGTGCTCTCCCCCAGCACCGCGCGCCACGATCGCCCGCCGAAGGGCAAGAAGTTCCTGGCCTACGAGGAGGCGGGCGTGCGACACTACTGGCTCGCCGATACCAAGCGCCGGACGCTGACCACCTACGAGCGCCGCGGCGAGCGGCTGGTGGAGACGGCCGTGCTGCGTCCGGGCGACACGCTGCGCTGCCCCCTCTTCCCTGACCTGGGTCTCCTTGTGGATTGGCTCTTCGGCACACCATAACCCGGCGCCTGCCACCCGCCAAACGTTGGCCTCGTGTCTGACTGTGCCGCGTTGCAATCGCTCGTCACCGTGGCGTTATTCGTCGCAGCGCCGCCCGCCGCTGAACCGCTGAGGCCGAGTGGGCGGCAACAGTCGTAGCGACCAGATGAGGCTGGAACATCCTGTCCGTCCGGACAGGATGGGTACCGGGCATAGGTTCGGCGCGGATTGAGCGACTATGCCGTACCCTGATCTCGATGATGACCGATGAGGTAGAGTTCCGGCGATCCTTCCAACGGTGAGGGGATGCTGCAACGCCGGGGTAAAGCCCGGACCGTAAGTCACGTCGTGGACGAGCATGGGCAGGACTGCAGGACGGGAATGGTCGCGACCGCTGAACGCGAGCGGGTGAGCCAGCCGGCGCCGGCCAGCGTGTGGGGCAAGGCGCATCGCCGGCTGACCATCGGACTTGCGCTCACGGTGGCGGGGGCGGCGCTGGAGGCGATTTCCGTCGCCACGATCATGCCGGCGGCCGTGCGCGACCTCGGCGGGCTCGCGCTGTACGGCTGGGCCTTCAGCGCCTTCATGTTGACCAACCTCGTCGGCATCACCATCGCCGGCGCCGAAGCCGACCGCAATGGTCCCGCCCGCCTCTTCGTCGCAGGCGTGGCCCTGTTCGCGCTGGGACTCCTCATCTCGGGAACTGCGCCGTCCATGGTCGTCGTCATTGCCGGTCGGTCCGTGCAGGGACTGGGCGCCGGAATCATCGGCTCCGTCGCCTACGTCGCCGTTGGGCGCGCCTATCCGGAAGCAGCCAAGCCGCGCATGCTGGCCATCCTCTCCAGCGCCTGGGTCGTCCCCGGACTCATCGGACCTGCGTTGGCCGGTCTGGTCGCGGCGAGCGCCGGCTGGCGCTGGGTCTTTCTCGGTCTCGTTCCGCTGCTCCCCGTCGGCGCGGCCATGGCGCTCCCGAGCCTGCGCCGCCTCGAGCACTCCGTGAGCGCCGCCCGCGACTGGCGGCGTCTCATCGACGCGGTTCGTCTAGCTGCCGGCGCCGGCCTGCTGATGGCCGGTCTCGGCACGACCGCCCGGCTGGTCACGGTTGTCCTCGTCGCCGGTGGCGCGGCCCTTGCCATCCCCGCGCTCCGGCGACTGCTGCCGCCGGGCACGCTGCGCGCGGCCAAGGGGCTGCCGGCGGGCATCGCCACGGCCGGACTGCTGAACCTGGCCTTCTTCGGCGTCGACGCCTTCGTCCCCCTCACGCTCACCACTATCCGCCACCAGCGTCTCGCCGTCGCCGGCATTCCGCTCACGGCGGCCACGCTCGGCTGGACCGCCGGCTCCTGGCTGCAGTCACACTACGCACCGACCGGGAGGCGCCGACTCCTGGTGGAGATTGGGCTCGCGCTCATCGCTGCCGGCGCCGCCGGCATCATGGCCACGCTGGTCCCGCAAGTCCCGGCGGTACTCGCGCCGATCGCCTGGGGCGTCGGCGGACTAGGGATGGGGCTGGCCTTCTCCACGATCTCGCTGCTCGTGCTCGAATCGGCGGCTCCCGGCAAGGAGGGCGCCGCCTCCGCGTCCTTGCAGCTCGCCAACGTTCTCGGCAGCGCGCTGGGCACCGGCGGCGGCGGACTCATCATCGGACGTGCCGTCGCCGGCAGTCCCAGCGGCGCTGCCTTGCTAACCCAGGACATCCTCATGCTGGTCGCCGTGGCCCTGACCGCGTTGGCGGCGCTCCGGATGCCAAACCGTCGGCCGAATGACTAGTTGGTCGTTTGTGTTGTGGACGCCGTTCGCCCCGGAACCGCCTGCTGTACCCTTTGCGCCCAACTGTCCCGGATCAACCGGCCGGGTAGGGGCAGGTCCAATATGGCCTGCCATACGACCAATCGCCCGCTACTGCAATGTCGCGGAATCCGCTCTATCATTTCCAGTTATGGTGGATGAACGGATTGAGAGCGCCAACCACACACCCGTTGCGAGCGAACGCGCCATCAGCTTGCCACAACTGCAGCGAAATCTCCTCCGCTGCCGCGCCTGCCAGGACGCTGGGCTGCTGGTGCGGGCCAACCCGATCGTCGGCGAGCAGGGGCGCCGCAAAGTGTTGCTGCTCGGCCAGGCGCCCGGTGAGCGCTCCGACGTCGCGGGCATCCCTTTCGCCGGACCGAGCGGACGAGTACTGGAAGGGTGGCTGCAGCGGGCCGGCTTCGCGCCGGGGGCGCTGCGCCGCGACGTCTATTTGACCTCGGTGACCCGCTGCGACCCGGGTCGCAGCGGGTCCAGCGCCGGCGACCGTCCGCCGGGGCCGGACGAGCGCGCCCTCTGCCGCCATTGGTGGACAACCGAGCTGGCACTGCTTCGGCCGCCCGTCGTCCTGCTGGCCGGGAAGATGGCCATCGCGGAGTTCTATCCGCCCGGCGCACTCGAGGCGATCGTCGGAACCTGGCGGCGCGAGGGCGAGATGTGGCTGCTGCCGCTGCCGCACCCCTCCGGCGTCAGCCGCTGGCTGAACGATCCCGCCCATCACGCGCTCGTCGATCGGTCGCTGGCGCAGCTTGCCGAATGGCGTGTTGCCATGGCGCTGGACGCACCGGTCCGCGGCGACACCGGCGCGTAACGGGGCAACCCGGCGGTCAAGGCGTCCGATCCTTGCTCATCGCCGAGGCGCCACAGACGCCTCCGGCGTACGCGGTCGTACCAATCGGCAGGCCCGGTACGAGTCGCCGCAAGCCTGCTGGTAACCTCCTTGCTAGGCGCGGACACTCGTGAGAAGCAGGCCCACCCCGCCTACTTGACGGCCTCCGGCGCTAGCGTCGCGTCCGCCCGCTCGAGCACGGTGCGACGTGTTACGATTGGCCATACTGCCAAGGTCCGGCTGCCATCCGGCAGTCAGCGCCTTCGTGGTGGGCGGTAGCCTAGTTTCGGGGGTACGCCACGTTCGAGTCGCTGCCACTCGGCAAGCTCCCCGCTGCATTCCTTGGCAGATTCCTCGGCCGCCTCGCCGGCGATCCGGCGATCGTGACCGGCCCGGCGCTCGGCGAGGATGCCGCCGTCCTCCGCCCCAGCGCCGGCGACCTGCTGATCGCCGCGGCGGATCCCATCACCTTTCCCACCAGGCGTCCCGGATGGTACGCCGTCCACGTCAACGCCAACGACATCGCCACGCGCGGCGGCGTCCCGCGCTGGTTTCTCGCGACCCTGCTGCTACCCAGCGACGCTTCACCCGACACGGCCACCGGGTTGCTGGACGAGGTCGCTTCGGCCTGCGCTGAGGTGGGCGCCCATCTCGTAGGCGGCCACACCGAGATCACGCCCAGCGTGCGGCGCCCCATCATCAGTGGCTGTATGCTCGGCGTCGTCCCGCCGGATCGGCTGCGGAGGACGGGCGGCGCGGAGTCGGGCGACCACCTTGTCCTTTCCGGCTACGTTGGTGTCGAGGGGACGAGCGTCCTCGCGTCCGTGGCGGCAGCCGCGCTACGGCAGTCCGGCATGCCCGCCGATGCGATCTCGGACGCTGAGTTGCTGGTCGAGCGCTATGGCATCAGTGTACTACCGGCCGCCAGAGTGGCGACGCCGCTCGCCCATGCCATGCACGACCTTACCGAGGGTGGGCTGGCGACGGCAGTGCTGGAGCTGGCGGGCGCCAGCGGTGTGGGGGCGATCGTCGAGCTGGACAGCGTGCCCATACTTCCGCTAACCTCCGAGACCTGCCGGGCGCTTGGACTGGGTCCACTGGGTCTCCTGTCATCCGGAAGCCTGCTCATCGCGGCGCCGCCCGATGCTGCTTCCGACCTGCTGAGACGCCTGACCGTGGCACATATTCCAGCGGCCCAGATCGGAAAGCTCACCAGCGACCGAGGTGTGTGGATGGAGCGCCGAGGTGCGCGCGAGCCGTTGCCGGAGTTTGCCCGGGACGAAGTGGCGCGCTGGCTGGCCTTGGCCCCTGGCGACTGAAGTCGCGGGCTACCGACGAGCCAAGTCCGACGCTTCGCTCTGCGCGGACTCATTACTGCCGGATCTGCCGCGGAATGGCTGGTCGGACCCAGCCCGCGAAGGCGGGCTTCGCATGGTGTAGCCCGCGACTTCAGTCGCCGGGGGCCAGGGCCAGCCAGGTTCCCCGGACTTACTAGACATACCACCTAACGCTGCAGGATCAACTCCACAACCTCCTCCGGTGGCGTGATGCTGCTGTCGACGCAGACGAGACGGGCAGGGGCGACTGGACCAGCCGCCAGCTCAAGCCAGTACTCTCAGCCGTCTTCCGTGCCCCAAGTGACCAGCGCCCACCCTTCGGGCAGATGCGCGACAACGGCTGCAACGTATGGGTCGCTCACCGTCCCGACCGTGTCGGCGGTGTCGCTCACGAGCGTGGCATCTGCGCGGCGAAGGCGCTCGCTTCCTCGAGGGTGGTGATCTCCTCCGGGGTCAGCGTGAGGTCTGCCGCACCGAGGTTGTCTTCCACTTGCTCCAAGGAGCGCGGACCGATAATGGTCGCGCTCAGCCAGGGGCGGCTGATCACCCAGGCGATGGCGACCTGCCCTGGTGTCGCGTCGTGGGCGGAGGCAACAGCCTTGACCCGATCGAGGAGCTCCCAATGTGTTGGGGAACGCTGCGTCAGGAATTGTGGCTGGCGCGCCGCGCGCGTGCCAGCCTCCGGCTCACCGCCACGCTGGTACTTGCCGGTGAGGAAACCGCCGGCCAGTGGGCTGTGCGGTACCAGACCGTATCCTGTGTGCCGGCAGAACGGGACGACATCCTGCTCGATGGCACGGTCCACCAGCGAGTAGCGCGGCTGGTCGACGATCCAGGGGTGGGCGCCGATGCGATCGGCGTAGGCCTGGCCGAGCGCGATCTGCCAGGCGGCGTAATGGCTGGTGCCGAAGAAGCGGAGCTTGCCCTGTCGGACAAGGTCATCCATTGCCCGCACCTCCTCGTCGATGCTGGTGTCGGGATCTGGACGGTGCAAGTAGTAAAGGTCGATGTAGTCGGTGTTGAGGCGGCGCAGGCTGGCCTCTACCTGCTGGAACAGGTGGATACGGTGATTCCCCTGCTCGTTCGGGCCGTCGCCCATCTTGCCGTGGACTTTGGTAGCAAGCACCACCCGCTGGCGTCGCTCACCGGCCAGCGCCTTGCCCGTGATCTCCTCGCTGCGGCCGCGATTGTAGACGTTGGCCGTATCGATGAAAATCACGCCCGCGTCCATGGCGCGATGGACGATACGGATTCCCTCCGCTTCATCCGTCGCGCCGCCGACGTTCATGTTGCCGAGGCAGATCACCGAAACCTTCGCGCCACTGTTCCCAAGCTTGCGGTATTGCATAGCATTCCTCTCCGGGTCCCGTTTAGGCAACCTAACCTGTCCCGCAGGAAGGGTAGCACAGCTATCGAGTTTCAGAATTGATGCCTGCGATGCGGGCGCCGGTGGTGTAGGGGCTGGCAGACCTTGGTCAGCGCGCTACCCGGGCAGCCCGAACAGCACCCAACCCGGACGGTTGGGATCGGCGCCCGCCTGGGCCGGCGAAAAGCCGGGCACGCCGGCGAGCGCGCGGCCAATGGCGAACTTGCTCAGACCCTGGACCCGCTCCATCGCGGCGATCTCCTCCATGCTGAAATAGCCGGCGCCGGTGATCTCGTCGCCGTCACATGCAGGCTCGCCGGCGAAGGGCTCCAGACGGAACATGACGTAGACGTTGGAGCTCGGGCCGCCAATGGAGCCGGTCCCACCAACGGAGTGGCGCAACCCCAGTACGTCGATTACCCGTGCCTGGACGCCGGCTTCCTCTCGCACTTCCCGCTCGACGGCGTCAGTAATGACCTCGTCGTGCTCGACGTAGCCGCCGGGGATCTGCCACCAGCCGCGCCCCGGCTCGTGCCCCCGTCGGATCAGCAGCGCCTTGCCATCGCGGATGACGACGCCACCGCAGCCGATGCTGAAGTCGCCGAAAAACATGTAGTTGCAGGAGGAGCATGCCACGCGGTCGCCCCCGCCCTCGAAGCGCGTGCCGAGCTCCGCCGAGCAGCTGGGACAGTATTTCACGTTCGATCTCTCCTAAGGAAGCAGCGGTGTACCGATCCCAGTAGCATACACGGCGCTTCGGCGGGGAGGGTTAGGAGGGGTCCGCTGTTTCCTGCGCCTCCAGCGCTACATCTTCCGAGTAGTCCAACTGCAGCTCGCCTACCACGGTATCGACCTGATAGCCCGGATACAGCCGTTGCAGGTCCCACTCGTTGATCCAGCGGCGGACGAACTGGCGCATGCTGGTGGTGGCCAGCCGCTCGAACGGTGGCGATGGCGGCGGCTCCCAGCCGTAGGCCTGGCTGTGGATCGCCTTGACCTGGTCGTGCGTCTGGTCGATGCTCTCCCGGCTCGGCGGCGCCAGCCGGATGGCGTCACGCGCGATCATCCGCATGCCGCGCTCCGCGTGACCGGCCAGGGCGTGATCGGCCGGGGACTCGCCGGCGCGCAGCTTCTCCGGGATGGCTTTGGCATCATCGCGCTGTTCCAGCACTGCTTCGGCAAAGTCGGTGGTGATGGCGAACACGGAGAGCATGCCGGGGTAGGTCTCGCCCCTGATCCGTCCCGTCCAGCGGGCCAGCTCGGCGTAGGACCGGGCGCGCTGGCGGAAAGAGTAGCGCCCGATCAGCTCGGCCTCGTCCACCAGCAAGACCCAGCCGGAATAGCCGGCCGCTACGGCCAGCCGAGCGACGAACTTGAAGCGGTGGAGCGCCATGTCGCGGATACTGACTGTCTCCTTGCGATACTTCCCCGGCTCGCCGTGCGCCAGCAGCCAGCTGCGCAAGTCGCCGACCTTCAGCATGTCGCCGGCCCAGAAGGCGACGATGCGATCCAGCACCTCTTGATCTTTGACCCGCCCGTAGAGAAAGAGTGTCGCCGCGAACCAGGAACTGAGCCCGGTGTCCGGTCGGTTGACCCAGCCATAGAAGCCGGCATACTCCTGGCCGGCGAAGTCCAGGCCGGCGGCGATCTCCGCAAGCGCCGATCCTCGCTTGCCCGGCGCCACCGACGCGTCGATGGCCGCGCGGTAGAGCTTGGCTGGGTCGTAGAGTGGCGTCTCCTTGCTGAGGACGACTTTGCTGCAGACGAAGTTTTCGGTGAGCGCGACGTGCCGCAGATATTCCAGCAGGTGCGACTTGCCGGAGCCGAAGTCCCCGGCGATCAGCAACCCCTGCGCCTGGCCACCCCCGGCCACGTCCGCCGGCGCCGCCTGTAGCTGCTGGCGGAACCGCCCCTCAATGTGCGCCTGATTGCTGCCCAGCGCCCTCACCGCGTCGCGGTTCGGCACGCCCGAACGAAGCGCCTCAATGGCACGGCGAGCCTCAACCTGAGGTGGCATTAGCATGCGAGCGTTCCACTTCTACAGGAGCGTTTGGCCATTCCGCACTCCCCTCCCCCACCCCGGCCCCGCAGGGGGAGGTAGACGGACGGACCGGAGGGGTCGCGGTAGGGGCTGGCCTTGTGCCTGCCCTGGCGGCCGGCCCCAGCGGCATCCCCGGCTGGTGCAGTCGGAAGGGTAGGCACAAGGCCAGCCCCTACACCCGCGCCCCCCATCTGCCAGACACCTACCCCTCTGAGCCATCCCGGGGAGGGGCCGGGAGTGAGGTTCCCCCCGATTCCAGGCGTATCAGCGCTGCCAGCGGGTTTTGGCGGTAGCGGTCGCGCACCTCGTCGGCTACGCGCAGGTAAAGGGCGTGGTAGCTGCGCAGGCCGCGGCGCTCGTCGTGTAGGAACTCCGGGCCGACCACCACCACGATGAAGCAGTGCTGCGACTCGTCGGCGGCGTCGATGAACTGCCGGACCACTTCGTAGACGTCCAGCGCCGCCGGCGTCGTGTAGTAGAGGCCATCGGTGCGATCGGCGGGTCGCGTCGTCTCGGCGTAGCGCGAGATGTCCAGCCCCAGCACCAGCCCGCTCTTGCCGCCCAGCCGCAGCCAGTGGACCAGCGAGTCCAGCAGGGGGCGGGCGTTGTGTCGCGCGATACGCTGATAGATCTGCGCCCGCCGCAGCCCCGAGATCAGCCGCAGATCGCCGCGCAGCCACTCCTTGACCGACTGCTCCAGCCCGGGATCGTCGGTCGGGTCAAGCTGCGCTAGGCACAGCCGCAGCATGGCGAAGCGAAACTCGCGCACCAGCGCGTAGTCCTGCAGGACGGCCTTGCCGAGCCAGCGGTGTACTTCGGCCCGAAGGATCGGCTCCGGATAGTCGTTGATCGCGGCGATGGCGGCGAGCGTCAGCTGATCCGGCTCCGGCGGCAGTTTCAGCCCTTGCTCCACCAGCAGACTGATGAGGAAGGCTCGCGTCAGGGCGTCCCAGTCAATCTGCTGGGCGACGCTGTTGAAGAGCTTGTCGATCATGTGGATCTTGGTGGCGGTGGCCGCGGCGAAGGCGAAATGGTAACCGTTCCCTTCGGCCAGTTGCTGGAGGCCGGCGTGCAGCTCACGCTTGCTCTCCTCGCCCACCGGCACGGCGACCTTCACCGCCGCGCCGCCGGCCCGGACGAAGTCTTCCAGGTATTCCGTCCGCACGACCTCCAGCCACTCCCGAGGCGTCACCTCCCGGCGCCTCCCGCCCGGCCGTCCTTGAGGAAGGAGATGCCGTAGTAGACCTTCTCTTCGCCACGCTGGGTGACGACGCGGAGGGAGCCTGCCCGTGGCCTGGTGCCGCTGGAGTCGTTGGAGTACAGGGTCGCCCCGTCCTTGGTGCGGTTCACGCCGCTTTGATCCAGCAGGTAACGGTCGCGCACGAACTCCTGGATGGCGTACTCCTTGCTCCTGCCCGGCAACAGCGTGAGCAGATGATAGATGTCGCGCAAGCGCACCACCGGTCCCTCAGCGAGTTGGTCCTTGCCCTTATCCTGCGCCACCTTGACCTGGTACGCCTCATAGAGTGCTTCCAGGAAGTCGGCGTTTCGGAAGCGCGGCGGCCGCTGCTGGAGGTCCTGGAGATGGGTCACGAGCACGCTGGGACGCAGCCGGCGCTCACGGGTTTTATCGATCAGCACCGCGCGATCGTTCGGTAACACGCGGATCAAGGAGGGATAGCTGTAGAGCAGCTCATCTTGCTCGTAGACGCGGACGTTCATGCGCTTGGCAGTCTCCAGCACTTCACGCAGGAACGAGCCGTCGGCAAAATAGGCTTGCTCATCGAAGTCCCAACCGGCCTTGGCCGCGTCGAACTGGCGATACAGGGCTTCGATGGTCTGCTCCGCCGCGTTGATGGTGGTGCGTAAGTCGCGCAGGTTGCCGACGTGCGAAGCGGTATGGAAGCGCTTGAGCGCCTTCGTGGTCGCCGCGGCGGCCTTCAATACCGCCTCAGCATCGGCCTCAGTCCTGGCCAGCGACGCTTCCAGGCTCAGCTCCTGATCTTCCGCCACCGCTTCGCTCCTTTGCTCGTCCCTACTGTACTACGTGTATGCTAGCGCACCGCCGCCCGGGGCCGGGGAGCAGGGGAGCAGAGGCGACTGGGCGCGGGAGAGGCGATTTCCTGCCGGAAACGATGTATCCGTTTGGCCGGCTGTCTCTCCAACCTCCAGTTCCCCTCTGCGCCCCTGCCCCC
>CALBSQ010000345.1 GCA_937967325.1 uncultured Chloroflexota bacterium | reverse complement strand
TCGTCATGCGTGCTGCCATGGCCTCACATGATACGATCCACACGGCTGTTGGATGTAGCCCCGCTTGGCCTCCAGTGCAACGGAACAGCGCCTTCTGACCGCGAGGCCGGCGAGCTATACCGGCGCCTGCGGCGTCGTTCCCGGCCGGTGGATGGAGGCGAGCGGCGTGCCTGGCGTGTCCAGGGGATCGCCCGGCGACTTGCCCATGCCCTTGACCAGCTTTGTCGGGCGCGAGCGCGAGCTGGCCACGACAACGCGTCTTGTTAGCACCGCCCGGCTGGTCACCTTGACCGGGTCGCCCGGCACAGGCAAGACACGCCTCGCCATTGAAGTTGCGCGGCGCGTCCGCGACCAGTATGCCGACGGTGTCCGTCTGGTGTCGCTGGCTTCCACCGTCGATGCCCAGATGGTAGCCGGCGCTATCGCCTCGGCGCTGGGGCATCCCGAGCCGCCCTCCCGCCGGACGGCGACGCCCTTGCGAGAACGCCTCCACAATAAGCATCTCCTGCTCGTGTTGGACAATTTCGAGCAGGTGCTCCCGGCGGCGCCGCTCGTGACCGAGCTGCTGGCGAGTTGTCCGGCGCTCACGGTGCTGGCCACCAGCCGAGCCCGCCTGCTCGTCCAGGGAGAGCACATCTTCGCGGTACCCCCGTTGGCCCTGCCCGCCAGCAATCCCGTCGCGTCTGTTGAGGCCATCAAGCAAGCCGAGGCGGTCCGGCTGTTCGTGGAGAGAGCGCGCGCCGCCAGGCACGACTTTGCGCTCACCGCCGGCAACGCTCCTGCCGTGGCGGAGATCTGCTCCCGGCTGGATGGGCTGCCCCTCGCCATCGAGCTGGCCGCGGCGCGCATCCGCCTGTTGCCGGCGGCAGAGCTACTGGCCCGATTGGAACACCGACTTCCCCTGCTCACGGGTGGCGCCGTCGACTTGCCGGCACGGCAGCGCACCCTGCGCAACGCTATCGCCTGGAGCGACAATCTGCTGAGCGCGCACGAGCGCGTCCTCTTCCAGCGGCTGGCCGTCTTCGCCGGCGGCTGGACCCTGGAAGCGGTAGAACGCATCGCCGGGGGGCTGGAGGGACTGGAAGCGCTCCTGGATCACAGTCTCGTCCACCAGGAGGAGCAGCAAGACGTCAGTCCCCGCTTCTCGATGCTGGAGTCGATCCGCGAGTACGCCGCGGAGCAGCTCGCCCGGAGCGGCGAGGCCGGTGTGGTCCAGCGCCGCCACGCCGGCTACTACGTGGCGATGGCGGAGGAACGGGAGGCCTGGCCGGAGTGGGAGGCGCAAGACCGCCGCGCTCCAGCCGAGTACGGCAACCTGCCGGCGGCGCTGCGCTGGTTCATCGTGGAGTATGCCAACCTGCAGGCGGCGCTGCGCTGGTGTATCGCCTCGGAACAGCCGGAGCTGGGACTGCGACTCTGCCTCGTGTTGGAGGAGTTCTGGATTCGACGCGGCTCTATGAGCGAGGGACGAGCATACCTGCAGGCGCTCCTGGCGCTGCCGTCCGGTCCGTCCCCCACCCGGGCGAGGGCGCTCATCACCGCGGCCGCCCTGGCTCGCCACCAGGGCGATTTCGCGGCGGCCGTTTTCATGCTGGAACAGGCTGTCGCCGTTTGGCGTCTGCTCGGCGACCGGTACGGCCTCGCCGTCGCGCTGAGCGAGCTGGCGCTGGCCGAGCGCGAGCAGGGCGGTTATGCACGGGCGATCAGCCTGCTGGAGGAGAGCCTCGCGCTGTTCCGGGCGGTTGGCGACCGGCACGGCGTCGCCTGCTCGCTCGATCGCCTGGGGACGGTGGCGCACGCCGCCGGCGACTATGCGCTGGCCCAGGCGCGCTACGAGGAGGCGCTCGGCGCGGTGCGCGAGGCCGGCAACGAACCGCTCCTGGCCTGGCTGCAGCAAAACCTCGCCAACCTGGCCCTGGACCGGGGCGACCGGCGAGCCGCGCGCTCCTGGCTGGCAGCGGCGCTCGCCCTGTGGAAGCGGTTGGACGAGCGCCTGGGGCAGATCAACTGGCTCACCGCCATGGCCTGCCTTGCGGCGGCGGAGGGCCGTCCGGAGCGAGCGGTCCGCCTGGCGGCCGCCGTGAGGGAGTTGAATGCCGCGATCGGCGCACCTGCCACGCCCACCTACCCCCGCACGTACGAGCGCCGGCTGACCATGGCTCGCCAAGCCCTGAGCGAGCGCGCCGCGGCGGCCGTGTGGGCGGAAGGTCAGGCGATGACACTGGAGCAGGTTTTGGCCTACGCTGAGGCTCCGGAGCCGGCTCCCGCGAACGCCGGTGCATCATCGCGCTCCGCGCGAACAAACCCCGACGGATTGACGTCACGCGAGCAAGAGATCACGCGCCTGCTGGGACGAGGAATGAGCAACCAGCAGATCGCGAGCTCTCTGGTCATCTCGGAGCGCACCGTGGAGACGCACGTCGGCCACATCCTGGGCAAGCTCGACCTGCACACGCGCGCCCAGGTCGCCGCCTGGGTCCACCACCACCGCCGGCAGGCCGAGCCGACCCGACGAGGCTGAGTGGTGCATCCGGAACGTTTCGGCGGCATTTGCCCCCTGGCGACTAAAGTCGCGGGCTACGACGTGCAAAGTCCGCCTTCGCGGACTCTCGGTGGGTCATATCCACGCCACGTTGGACCGCCGGGCCCAGCCCGCGCAGGCGGGCTTCGCTCGCGGTAGCCCGCGACTTTATTCGCCAGGGGCCTGCCCTCCCCTGGTACTTTCCTGGACAATAGGGGCGTTTTCGTTGTACTGTGCTGCCAGCGCCAGTCGCGCGATGCCGCGCCGGCACGGGCCATGGCTCAACGCCGTGCCGAGCGCCGGCTCGAGAGCCGCGCCACCTTGGGTCAGAGGAAAAGCGCCGATGGAAGCGGCCCTTCACCCACCGAGGAGGCCGGCTACCGCTTCCCCTGCCGCCCTCCAGCCGCCGTTGCCGGTACGAGCACCCATCACCAGTTTCATCGGGCGAGAGCGGGAGCTGGCGGCCATCAAGCGTCTGCTCGCCCAGACGCGCCTGCTCACCCTCAGCGGGCCACCCGGTACCGGCAAGACACGACTCGCCCTGGCCGTTGCCGCGGGAGCCAACTCCCAGTTTACCGACGGCGTGACCATAGTCCCGCTCGCGCCCGTCACCGACCCAGCCCTGGTCGCTGCCACGATTGCCCAGGCTCTGGGGGCCCGCGAGCTGCGTGGACGCCCGTTGCTGGAGTCGCTTCGGGGCCACCTCCATACGAGACACTTCCTCCTAGTGCTGGATAATTTCGAGCAAGTGCTGCCGGCGGCGACGTTGGTAACCGACCTGCTCACGAGCTGTCCAAAGCTGACCGTGCTGGTCACCAGCCGGGCCTTGCTACAGCTTCAGGGAGAGCAAACGTTCGCGGTGCCGCCCTTGACGCTGCCGGCGCGGGAGTCACGGCCAACCCTCGAGACCGCGCTGCAGTCGGAAGCCGTGCAATTATTCGTCGATCGAGCACGCGCAACACGGCACGACTTTGTCCTCACCGAGCAGGACGCCGCTGCAGTCGCCGAGGTCTGCCACCGCCTGGAGGGACTGCCTCTGGCCATCGAGTTGGCGGCAGCGCGCGTCCGGCTCCTGCCGCCGCGAACGCTCCTGGCGCGGCTGGCCGGAGCCGGACGCGCCGGCTCGCTGGCCGAGCCTACGCCTTCTCCACTCCACTTACTGACCGGCGGTCCACAGGACGTGCCGGCGCGGCAGCAGACCTTGCACAGCGCCATCATCTGGAGCTATGGTCTGCTCACGACGCCGGAGCGGCGGCTCTTCAACCGTCTCTCCGTCTTTTCCGGTGGGTGGACCCTGGAAGCGGCGGAGGCCAGCTGCGCCGGGGACGGCCTCGCGGTCGCGGACGTGCTGCAGGTGCTGACCCAGCTCGTCGAAAAGTCGCTGGTGCACGTCGAACAGCCCCCAGTCGATGATCGCCCGGAGGCCCGTTTTCGCGTGCTGGAGCTGCTCCGAGAGTTCGGGCGGGAGCGCCTTCTCGTGAGTGGCGAGGCCGACCTCGTGCGAACCCGACACGCGGAATACTACCTGCTCCTGGCAGAACAAGCGGCGTCCGAGTCCTCGCGGCTGGGCTGGGCGGTCCGGCTTGAGCGTCTGGGGCACGCCTACGAGAATGTGCGAGCAGCGCTTGCCTGGTACGTCGACCGCGGTGAGGCAGCGCGCGGCTTGCGGCTGGCCGGTGCGATGTGGAGCTACTGGCTCTTCCGAGGGCCGGCGAGCGAGGGCTGGCAGTGGATCGACCGGCTCCTGCACTTGCCTGGAGCGGACGCCCCCACTAGGGAGCGGGCGAAGGCGTTACGTGCCGCGGGCCTCCTCGCGCAGGCGCGTGGCGACGACCTGGCGGCGCGTGCCCTGCTGGCGGAGAGCCTGGACGTCGCGCGCGAGGTGGACGACCGCCCCGGCGTCGCCGACGCGCTGAGCGCCCTGGGCAACATGGCCCGCATGGAAGGTGGTTACGCGACTGCCCGCTCGTATCTGGAAGAGG
The DNA here is from genome assembly GCA_937967325.1 of uncultured Chloroflexota bacterium. Lineage (GTDB taxonomy): Bacteria > Chloroflexota > UBA4733 > UBA4733 > UBA4733 > UBA4733. The sequence goes on along the minus strand of CALBSQ010000345.1, from coordinate 14,278 downwards.
CGGTAGCGATCCGGCGTGGGCTGGGTCCGCCGGAGCGGGCCCATCTGGGTAGCGCGCTCTGCTTGCTTGGAATGGTGGCCTTCGCCGAGGGCGGTGGCGAGGCGGTGTCCTTGCTGGAGGAGGGTCTGGCGATTGGACGGGAGTATGGCGATGTGCTCACCGTCTCCAGCGCGCTGAATGGACTGATCGAGGCGGCCATGGCGAAGGGCGATTACGAGGCGGCACGCTCGCGACTCGCGGAAAGCCTCCACATCCGGCAGGAGATGCGCGACCAATGGACGGTCGCCTGGGATCTAGAGCTTGGCGCGACGCTGGCGGCAATCAAGGAGCAGCCGGAACGGGCCATACGCCTCGCCAGCGCAGCGGCGGCTGTGCGCGCTGCATCGGGAACCCCCTTGCCGGTGGTCGAGGAGACGCGGCTGCAGGCGAGGCTCGCCCCAGCCTATCGTGCGCTGAGCGAGTCCGCAGCCGCGACGGCCTGGGCGGAAGGGCAGGCGATGTCACTGGATCAGGCCATCGCCTACGCCTTGGGGGCAGAGAACGCCGCGTCACTGGACCGGGGAGCACCGATCCCAGCGGGCGTAGGCCGCGACTCCGCGTCCCTGACCCCGCGTGAACGGGAAGTGGCCTCACTGCTCGCGCAGGGGCTGAGCGACCGGGAAATCGCCGCGGCGCTCGTCATCTCGGAGCGCACCGCGCAGACCCACGTCGCCAACATCCTGAGCAAGGTGGGGCTTCGCTCGCGGACGCAGATTGCCGCCTGGGTCCACAACCACCGCCAGCAGGCCGAGCCGGCCCGACGAGGGTGAGGCCCCTGGCGACTAAAGTCGCGGGCTACGACCTGCGAAGCCCGCCTGCGCGGGCTGGGCCCGGCGGTCCAACGTGGCGTGGATATGACCCACCGAGAGTCCGCGAAGGCGGACTTCGCAGGTCGTAGCCCGCGACTTTAGTCGCCAGGGGCTACGCTACCGAATGCGGTCCCCTACTCAGGCGCTGGAACTACGTACCGGCTACGTACTTTCCCCGATGCGCGGGCCGGCAGTCGGCGCTAATCTGGTCACGTCACATCCCAGGCGGGGCAATCGGCGACCTTCCGCTTGACGTTCGGAATGAGGGTAGGAGGCGCTTGTCATGGCAACGTCCGTGCTTAATCCCATCCTGGTCGTCGGCGCTACCGGCTTCCTCGGCGGCGAGATCTGCCGCCGCCTCGCCGCGCAGGGCCGGTCGGTCCGCGACTACGCGCGGCGGGTGATGGGGCGCTAACCACCACGGCTGTCGCCCGATCAGGGGAAGGGCGGCAGTCGCGGTCGAATGGCGCCGATGCAGAGGATCTCCACGTATCCACCCTGCGGACGCCGATGCCGCCCGACGCGTCCTGGGCTGGACACAGTTTGCCGAGCGATCGGCGATGCCGGTGGAGCGAGCGAACGGCTCAACCATCCTATCCTCGCCAAGTGTGAAGTAGAGAAAGGAAAGCACGAATGCCGACAGGTGGAAACTTCATCCTGGGCCAACAGAACTACGCTGACGTCGCGACGAGACTCAGCCCAACCCCCGGCTCCAGCCTGAACTACACCTTGGAGGTGGATGCCGGCGGCGCCTCGATGGCGATATATGCCTATAGCGACAGCCAGGAACCTGTTATATATGGCACCAACATTACGGGAATCGGCATCCTTGGATCGAGTGAAAACTCCTGGGGAGTCAATGGCTTCAGCACCAACTCGGTTGGCGTACTCGGCGACAGCACCAGCAACAATGACGCGGCGATACGCGGTGGCAACCGCGGGGGCGGCCCGGGCGTGGTTGGAGTTACGAACAGCGCGAGCAACGCCGGCGTGCAGGGCGCCAACGATGCGAGCGGTCCCGGCGTCCAGGGTACCTGCACCGGCAACGGGGCCGGCGTGGTAGGCGCCAACTCCGGCTCTGAAGGGATCGGGGTGTCCGGCGCCGGAGGCAGCACCGGCGTCTATGGCCAGAGCGCGAACCCGACCGGGACAGGGGTCCACGGCAGCGGAAACACCGCGGGAGTCTACGGCCAGAGCCACGGCGGTGTAGGAGTTCACGGCGCCAGCGCTAACGGAGCCGGTGTCTCTGGAGACAGCAGCACGGGGATCGGCGTTTCCGGCAGCGGCGCCACCGGCGTACAGGCGAAGACTACCGTTGCCGGAGGGATAGCGCTGCACGTCCTGGGCCGGTCAGGCTTCTCCACCGCCGGCGCAGGTGTGATCGCGCCAGGGGCAGCCCGAGCGGCCATTGCCAACCCCGACGTCACCGCGGTGAGTCACGTCAGCATCACGCTGACGGGGAACCCGGGGCCGCGCAATGGCGTGTCCTGGGTTGACCGAAAACCAGGTGTTGGGTTTAGCGTGGACCTTCTGGCTCCGGCGCCGAGCGAGACGTCATTCACCTACCTCATCGTCGAGCCGGCGTAGTGCCGGCACAGCGCTGGCCCCAGTAGTACGCATTTCCCGCCTCTGCGTACCGAAATACGTGTTTTCCCTGATGCACGGCCGCGCGGTCCGGCCTAGCCTGGCCCTCACGTGGAGCAGCGCGAGCGAGCGACGGAGCGTCGCCCGGTAGCTTGGCCGGCAACCGGGCCGCTCGCGCTCACTACCAGTAACGGCAATCTCAGCGTGGAGGTGGGAGCTGTCCAGTCCGCCACGGACGCTGCTCCGTTGAGGCTGGACAGTGTAGCCTGTCAAACAGATACGGCCTGCCTCGCCGTCGGGGCGAGCGTCGTCAGTAACACCTTCGCGGGAGTGACCGCGCCGCTCGCGCTGAGTAACGGCAGCGTTGCCGTAGGGACCGTCCAGGCGGTCGCGGGTACCGGATCGACCATCAGGCAATTGGGTCTCACTGGCGTTGCCTGCCCCACGAACGCGAGTTGCCTCGCCGTGGGAACTACCGATGTCCCCATGAGCTTCACCGCGGGTGTTGCCGTGCTGGTAACATTGCCTCCCGCCTTGACAACGATGACCGCGGCGCAGAACGCCACGGCTTCCTCCGGCGCCTCGACCGTGTCCTTGTCGGCGTCGGTGTCATCGAGCAGCGCGGTCAATGAAGGGCAGGTCACCTTCGCGGTGACCGACAGCAACAACAATCAAGTGGGGAACACGGTCACGGCGAATGTGACTAACGGCGCGGCAAGCGGCATCTTTGCCATTCCCAGCGGCGCCGCGGCCGGCCCCTACATCATTACCGCCGCCTACACCGACAGCGCCGGCGCCTTCGCCGCCAGCCAGGGGACGGCGACGCTCACCATCACGCCCGCCAGCGCGGCCACGACGACCACCGTGTCGAACGCCAGCGCAACCTTCGGGACACCAGGCGTCACCCTGTCGTCGGCGGTGACCAGTGGCGCGGGCACAGTGGGCGAAGGACAGATCACCTTCACCGTGACCAATAGCAGCAATCAGCCGGTAGGCGCTCCCGTGGCCGCCACGGTCACCAATGGGGCTGCGAGCGGAAGCTTCGCGATCCCCAGTGGCACGCCGGTCGGCAGCTACACTGTCACCGCCGCCTACACCGACAGCAGCGGGAGCTTCCAGGGAAGCAGCGGCACGGGAACGCTGATCATCGCCGCCGCGCCGACCACCACGAGCATCAGCTCCTCGGCCGACCCCTCCGTCTTCGGCCAGCCGGTCACCTTCGTCGCCGCGGTGGCGGCGGTCGCGCCGGGCGCGGGCACGCCTTCGGAGACGGTCACGTTCTACGACGGCAGCAATACGCTAGGGACGGGCACGCTCAGCGGCAACGCCCCGGACCAGGCCAGCCTGAGCATTGCCAGCCTGCAGGTCGGGCAGCACCAGATCACGGCGACCTACGGCGGTGCTCCCGACTTCCTGAGCAGCAGCACGGCGACGGCGCTCGCCGAGGCGGTGAGCTGCCCGAAGACGGTGACCGGGACGTCAACCGGTGCGCTAAACGTCACGGCATCCATGGGCTGCGCCATCCTGAGCAACGCCACGGTGCGGGGCGACGTCACGGTCCAGCCCGGCGCGGCAATCAGCATCAGCAACTCCGGCGTCACCGGCCGCTTCACGGTTGATGGGGCGACGGCGGTCACGATTTGCGGAAGCTCGGTGACCACGCGGCTCACGGTAAGCGGCAGCACGGGCTTCGTCCTCCTGGGCAGCGACGGCGACGACGCGGCCGCGCCCTGCGCGGGCAACACGATCAAGGGACCGGTCCAGCTCGACGGCAACCACGGCGGCATGGAGCTGGGCGGCAACACCGACACCGGCGACGTGACCGTGCAGAACAACAGCGGCGCGGGCCCCGTCGCGGAGGACGCGGCGCCGGAGATCGAGAACAACCGGATAAGCGGCAGCCTCTCCTGCAGCGGCAACACGCCGGCCCCGATCAACGACGGCCGGCCCAACGCGGTCACTGGTGCGAAGCTCGGCCAGTGCGCAGCGCCCGGCTTCTAGCTGGCACTCGCCCCCGGCTCCTCCCTCTCGCGGAGAGGAGCCGGGGAACCTCACCCCCACCCCTCTCCCGAACTCACCCGCTTACCCAACGCGGGGAGAGGTGAACGCGGCGGCAGACGACGCGCGAAAATCGGCCACAGCCGCGGGAGAAAAGGCCCTGCAGCCCTCCGCGTCCCATGGACGCTCCGCGCCGCGATATCGTATAATGCTTGCCTGTCCGGGTATTCCAGCGTCCTGCCGGCACGAGTCGCGGCGATCTATTGCACGGTCGCTCCGTTGCCACCTTGCCGCTCCCTTGCCAGCCGGCCGGGGAAGGAGGCGCGGTGGAGGCGGCGCGTCAACTGCTCCGCTCCCGAACGCCTCCGGCCATACCGTTCGGCTCGCGGCCGGCGCCGGCCGCGAGCGTGCCGCTGACCAGCTTCATCGGTCGGGATCAAGAGATCGTGGCCGTTGTCAACCTGCTCGGCCGGGCCCGCCTGGTGACGCTGACCGGCCCGCCCGGAACGGGCAAGACCCGACTGGCGCTGGCGGTGACGAGCGCCGTCGCCGGCCGGTTTGCCGGTGGCGCGGTCGTCGTGCTGCTCGCTCCGGTAAGTGACGCGCGCCTGGTGGCTGCCAGCATTGCTCAGGCGCTAGGAGCGCGAGAACCGCCAGGCCGGCCCTTGCTGGAGTCGCTCAAGAGCTTCCTGCGCGGGATGCACTTCCTACTGGTGCTGGACAACTTCGAGCACCTACTGCCCGCGGCGCCGGAGGTCACGGAGCTCCTGGTGGCGTGTCCCGAGCTGACCGTGCTTGCCACCAGTCGCGCGCACTTGAACGTCCAGGGAGAGCATATTTTCGAGGTGCCGCCGCTCACGCTGCCCGCGGCCGAGGCCCGGCCGTCGGTGCCGCGCATCCTGCAGGCGGAGGCGGTGCAACTGTTCGATGCGCGGGCGCGAGCCGCGCGCGACGATTTCAGGCTGACCGAGCACAACGCCGGAGCCGTGGCAGGAATCTGTCGCCATCTGGACGGCCTGCCCCTGGCGATCGAGCTTGCGGCCGCGCGCAGCGCCGTCCTGCCCCCCCTGGTGCTGGCCGAGCGACTGACAGACCGGCTTCGCCTCTTGACCGGAGGCGCCCGAGACCTGCCGGCCCGGCAGCAGACGCTGCGCAACGCCATTACCTGGAGCGACGACCTGCTGACCGAGCAAGAACGGCTGCTTTTCTACCGGTTGGCGGTGTTCGCCGGCGGTTTCACGCTGGAAGCGGCCGAGGCCATCTGCCCAGGTGAGGGCCTCACGAAAGCAGGGATCCTGCACGGCCTGGCCGGCCTGGTGGCGAGCTCGCTGGTGAGCGTGGAGGGGAGCGCCGGCGCGGCACGCTACCGGCTGCTGGAGACGGTGCGCGAGTACGCGCTGGAGCACCTGCTGGCGACTCCTGAAAGCATGCGCGCCCTGCAGCGCCGCCACCGCGACTGGTATCTCGCGCTCGCCGAGCGGATCGGGGCACGCGTGCGCGAAGGGCGCCAGTGGATGGATGCGCTAGGCGATGAACACGACAATCTCCGGCGGGCGCTCACCTGGAGCAGCCAGGAACCAGCAGAGGTGGAGGCCGGGTTGCGGCTGGCCGGCGCCCTGCGCGAGTTCTGGCAGTACCAAGGCTTCCTGAGCGAAGGACGGCAGTGGCTGGCGACGTTCCTGGCTTTGCCAACACCGGCCGTGTCGCCCCTCGCGCGCGCGAAGGCGTTGTTCGCGGCAGGCACGCTGGCGTGGACCAAAGGAGACTTCGCCGCTTCCGATGCCTATTTCGAGGAGCAGCTCGACCTCTCGCGGGCGGTGGGAGATCGAGGCAGCGAGGCGGAGGCGCTCCTCGGCCTCGGCACAACGGCGATTTTGCGGGTGGATTACGCGCGTTCGCGCGCTCTCCACGAGCAGGCGCTGTCCCTCTTCCGGCAGCTCGCTGATCAGCCCAACCTGGTCGTGGCGCTTTTTCAGCTTGGCCTGCTCACCGTACTCGAGGAGGACTTTGGGCGGGCCTGGGCGCTCCTGGAGGAGGCGCTGGCGCTGGCCCGGCAAGCGGGCGACAAGACCGGATTGGCCTATACGCGAAGCATGCTGGGCGTAGTGTGCATCGGGCGCGGCAACCTGGAGGAGGCCGGCCGCCTGCTGATGGAGGCGCTGTCCGGCGTGGTCGAGCTCGGCGACCGCTGGGGGTTGCCCAACGTGCTCGACGGCTTCATGGCGCTGGCCGCCGCTCGACGGCTGGACGCGCAGGCCGTGCGCCTACACGGTGCAACCATCGCCCTGCGGGCAGCCATCGAAACACCGCCCAGCCCCACGTTCCAACAGTTCAACGAGCGCAGCCTTGTGCCCGCGCGGAAGCGGCTGGGCGAAGCCGCTGCCCAAGCCGCCTGGGCAGAGGGACAGGCCATGACCATGGACGAGGCCATCGCGGCAGCGCGGGCAGTGGCAGAGCCGCCACCGTCAGCCGCGCCGAAAGCAGCGCCCGCCGTGGCTCGGCACGCGGACGACCTCACGGCTCGCGAGCGCGAGGTCGCGCTGCTGGTGGCCCAAGGGCTGAGCAATCAGGAGATCGCCGCGGCCCTCGTCATCTCCGAGCGGACGGCCGAGACGCACGTCGGCCACGTGCTCGGCAAGCTGGGGCTGAGCTCCCGCACCCAGGTGGCTGCCTGGGACCACGAGCATAGTCGGCAAGATTCCGCGCCGGGCCCAGACTCGTGAGACGGGCCGGCGCGCGTCCGTAGGACGGTGCAGGCTCGCCTGCCCAGAGGTGACGCCGTTGGCCGGCGGTAGGGACAAGACGGCGCCACGATACGCATTTCTCGCATCTCCGTACCCGACTACGTATTTTCCCTGATGTCGAACGGGCCAGATCGCTGTACTATCACCTCCGAGGCGGCATGCTCGTGGGCCGGTGTACCCTCGTCGACAGCACGCCACCACCAACCGTCGCGATAGAAAGAGGAAGCAGCCATGCGCGGCACGATGATGGACTACCCGCTGACCTTGCACCACATCTTCGAGCGCGGGACGGCGCTGTTCCCGAACCAGGAGATCGTCACCGGCGGCGCCGCCGGCTCCCACCGCTACACCTACCGAGAGTTCGGTGAGCGCGTTCGACGCCTGGCCGGCGCGCTCCGAGCGTGGGGCATCCAGCCGGGCGACCGTGTGGCCAGCTTCGCCTGGGGGCACTACCGCCACCTGGAGCTCTACTTCGCCGTCCCACTCATTGGCGCTGTGCTGCACACGGTCAACATCCGCCTCTTCCATGAGGACCTTACGTACATTATCAACCACGCCGGCGACCGCCTGGTCTTTGCCGATCGCTCGCTGTTGCCGCTCGTCCAGCAGCTCCGACCGGCACTCTCCACGGTCGAGCAGGTCGTCTCGATGGAGGACGGCTCGGGCGCGGAGCTCGGCGGCGCGATGGACTATGAGTCGCTGGTGTCCGGCGGAGTGACGGGCGATCCGTTCGTCCGGTTGGGCGAGGACGCCGCGGCGATGCTCTGCTACACCTCCGGCACGACGGGCCGGCCGAAAGGCGTGCTGTACAGCCACCGCGCGCTCTACCTGCACAGCTTCGGTGAGGCCATCGTCGACAGCCTGGCCGTGTCGCAGCGCGACTGCGTGATGGCGATCGTCCCGATGTTTCACGCCAATGGCTGGGGCGTTCCTTTCACCTGCACCCTCGTCGGCGCCAAGCAGGTCTACCCCGGTGTGGCGCCACCACCCGACCGGCTGCTCTCGCTGCTCCAGGACGAAGCGGTCACTCTCGCCCTGGGGGTGCCAACCATCTGGATCGGCGTGCAGGCGGCCATCGCCAGCGGGCGCTACGACCTGAGCAAGCTCGAGCGCATCTTCAGCGGCGGATCGGCCGTGCCGTCCAGCCTCATCCGGGCGTACGAGCGGCTGGGGCTCACCTTGGTGCATGGTTGGGGGATGACCGAGATGACGCCGCTCGGCACGGTGAGCAAGTTGAAAGGGCGCCTGGAATCGCTCGATGCAGATGGGAAGCTGGCGTACCGGGCCAAGCAAGGCCTGCCAATGCCCGGCGTCGAGGCCAAGATCGTGGACGATCAGGGCGCCGACGTGCCCTGGGACGGCCAGAACATGGGCGACCTACTCGTGCGCGGCCCCTGGGTCGCCGGCTCCTACTACAACCACCCCGACGCCGCGTCGTCCTGGACGGCGGACGGCTGGTTCCGCACGGGCGACGTGGCGACGATGGACGCCGAGGGCTACATCCAGATCGTGGATCGCACCAAGGACCTCATCAAGAGCGGCGGCGAGTGGATCTCCAGCGTGGCCCTGGAGAATGCGCTCATGGCCCACCCCAAAGTGCTGGAGGCGGCGGTGATCGCCGCGCCGGACGAACGGTGGGTGGAGCGGCCGCTGGCGTGCGTGGTGTGCCGCCCGGAGGCGAAGGATGCCGTCACCGACGCCGAGCTGGGCGAGCACCTGCGGCCCCAGTTTGCCAAATGGTGGCTGCCCGACCGCTACCTGTTCCTCGACGAGATCCCCAAGACCAGCGTGGGTAAGTTCGACAAGAAGGTATTGCGGCAGCGGCTGGCGAATAACGTCTGAGCGGCGCATTGCGACCCTATCGCTGGCATTCGGGCGGTCCCACCATCCTGAAGATTGGAGCAGATCCGGGGCGATGCGCACGCTTTCGTGCCCACGTCGACGGGAGGTTGGTACCATGTGTCTCGAGGACTACTTCGATGTTCTCGCCCCCGACGACGTTCGCCTCCGAGGGACACGCATCGGTATCGAGAGTATTCTCGATGAGTACATTCACCATGGCCAGCGACCGGAAGTGATCGTGGAACGGTTCCCGACCGTCACCTTGGAGCAAGTGCACGCAACGATCCTCTACTACCTGCGCAACCGGGAGGCCGTCGGTGCGTACCTCGCAGACTGGATTGCCTTCAGTCAGGCCGCCCGCGAGGAGCAGCGACGCCACCCACCGCCGGTCGTGGAGCGTTTGCGGAAGCACCAGGGAGCACATCCCTCGGTCGTTTCCGACCGGTAGGGGCGATTCGTTTTCTCCTCAATGAGCACGTACAGTACGGAGTTCAGGCTCCTACGTACCCGAATACGTATTTCCCCTGATGTCAGGCGAGCCATCCTGCCGTAGGATCGACTGGACAGCATTGCTGCCGGAACTCGTCCGTAGCCGGCCCCACCGGAGACGCGGAACCGGCTGCGGGCTGGGAGTACCGAAAGTATAGAGAAAGGAAACCGTCATGCACGCGCGTATCGCCCTCTACAAGGTCAAGCCCGGAAGTGCTGACCTGGTGACCCAGAAGGCGCGGACCGGCATGTTGCCTATCTTCCAGCAGCAGCCTGGGTACGTCTCCTACGCGGGCGTCCAGACAGGCGCCGACTCCGTGGTCTCCATCAGCTCCTGGGACACTGCGGAGCAAGCCGACCGCGCCGTACTTTCCGCGGCGGAATGGGTCAAGAGCAACATCGCCGAACACGTCGTCTCTGTGGAGAACCACGTCGGCAGCGTCGCGTTCTGGGAGCGCAAGCCGTAACCGGCAGCGCGACCTCGTGCTCCTAAGACAAGGTTCAGCGCCGATGGACTGAGACATGACAGTTTGGTGGTCGCCACCAGAGGCGAGATGGTGCAACCTGTCATGCCGGCCTGAACCTTGTCTTAGTGGTGCATCTATCAAGTCCTGGGAACTTCCGGCGGCGGCGGAACCCTGGCGACTAAAGTCGCGGCTACCACCGGGCGAAGCCCGCCTTCGCGGGCTGGGTCCGACTGGCCGTTCCGCAACCGATCCGGCCACCTTGAGTCCGCGCAGGCGGACTTGGCTAGGATCTAGCCCGCGACTTTAGTCGCCAGGGAACCCGCCGCCGCCGGAAGTTCCCAGGACTTGATAGATGCACCACTAACCGGCCGGCCCAATGGGCATGCGGCATTCACCTGAGCACGTCCCACCCCGAAGCAGGTACAGTGATTCGTCGATAACGTGGAGATGCTCGCATGCTTACCACTCGTCCTGGCGCGGCCTCACCGCAAGTTGACCTGGCCGGCCAGGTGGCGCTCGTCACCGGCGGTGGGCGCGGCCTGGGGCGTGTCTTCGCCCGAGCGTTGGCAGGAGCCGGAGCCGAGGTCGCGGTCGTTGCCCGATCCTCCGATCAATTGGACGAGACGGTTGGTCAGATCGCCGCGGCGGGTGGACGAGCCATCGCCGTGACGGCGGACGTGGCGGACCGCGAGGTGGTGGAACGGGCGGTGCGCGAGGTCGAGCGCCGGCTAGGGCCCGTTGACTTGCTGGTGAACAACGCCGGCGTGGGCGGGCCGATGGGGCCGGCCTGGGAGGTCGATCCCGAGGAGTGGTGGCGCACGCTGGAGATCAACGTACGCGGCTGCTTCCTCTGCGCGCGGGCCATCCTGCCAGGGATGATCGCCCGCCGCCGCGGCCGCATCATCAATCTGGCCAGCAACGCCGGGGTCTTCCGCTGGCCGACGGTCTCCGCCTACTCGGTCTCCAAAGCGGCCGTCATCAAGTTCACGGAGAATATGGCAGTGGAGACGCGGCGGCACGGTGTCACCGTCTTCGCGTACCACCCAGGCATCGTCACGATCGGTCTGACCGAACAAGCCTTGACTGCGAACGCCCCCGACGAGTCATCGCGCGGGCGTGCCACAGCCTGGCTCCGTAAGGAAGTGGCCGAAGGGCGGGCAGTGCCTCCGGAGCGGGCCGCCGGGCTCATCCTGTTCCTGGCCTCAGGGTCCGCCGACGCCCTCTCCGGCCGCTACCTCACCGTGTACGACGACATCGCCGCGCTGGTCGCGCGCGCCGAGGAGATCCGGCAGCAGGACCTCTACACCCTCCGGCTGCGCGAGCCGAGCTAGACGTTCGGCGCCGAGCGTTGATGCCGATCAGCTACCGGCTGGGGCGCGATAGGTGGCGCCTCCTGCCTTGCGCATCACGTCCATCGCATCTTGCGTGCTGAGCAGCTTGGTCGTCTTGATGTCCTTGACGTGGCCGGGAGCGATCGCTGCGACTACAATGGCCGCAGCTGAGGCATCATCAGGCGCCTCGTAGATGGATAGGCCGTCGTGCTCTCCAAAGCTGTAGTAGAAGGAGAGCTGACGTCCGCCCATCCGTTCGATCAGGCCGCCCAGAACCTTCTCGCGGTCCTCCGGTTGCTTGGCGAGCGCCGCCCAGGCCTGCGCGGTATAGGAAAACTGCGTCATGTAAAGGGCCATGTGCAGAGACTCCTTTCGCTTGCAGTCAACGCATATCGGCCAGGAACGAGGAATGAGGCTACCCATAGTATAGGGCAGACGACGGACGCGGGGTAGCCACATCCACCATCATGGCCACTACCCCGCTGCGCGCCATGGTTAGATCGTTGGCGCGCATTCGAGCGCGGCAGAGCGTCAGCGATAGCGCTCCGCTTGCATGGTATAGAGCCGAGCGTACGCGCCGGCCAACGCCATCAGCTCCTCGTGGCTGCCCTGCTCGATCACGCGACCGCCGTCGAGCACGACGATCATATCGGCCATCCGCACCGTGGAGAAGCGGTGCGAGATGAGGAGCGTCGCCTTGCCCTGGGTCAGCTCGTGGAAGCGCGCGTAGACGTCATACTCCGCCTGGGCGTCGAGCGCCGCCGTCGGCTCGTCCAGGATGAGCACCTGCGCCCCTTCTGTTCCATCGTTGCCAAACAGCGAATCGTTGGCATGTGCGCCGTTCGACCAGCCGGCAGACTGGCCGCAATGGCCGTTCGCCTCTGCCTGCGCGCTGCTGGTCGCGCGGACACCACCAGCCTCTGAGCGCATGTAGGCACGCGCCAGGGCGATCTTCTGCCACTCGCCGCCAGAGAGCTCGGCGCCCTCGTCCACCCCGGCCATCCAGCGACCGAGCGTTGTCTCGTAGCCTCCGGCCAGGCGGGCAATCACGGACGCGGCGCCGCTGCGCTCGGACGCGGCCTGCACCGCGGCCAGGTCGTCGACACGCTCGATGTGCCCGACGCCGACATTCTCGCGGGCGCGCATGTGGTAATGGCAGAAGTCCTGGAAGATCACGCCGATCTCCTGCCGCCAGCGTTCCAGATCGTATTCCCGCAAGTCCATCCCGTCGACCAGCACTTGTCCCTCGGTCGGGTCGTAGAGGCGTGTCAGCAGCTTGACCAGGGTGGTCTTGCCGGCCCCGTTTTCCCCGACCAGCGCCACGGTCTGGCCGGGCCTGATGCTGAAGCTGACGTCCTCCAGGACGCGGCGCTCGCTGCCGGGGTAGGCGAAGGCCACACTCCGGAACTCGACACCGCTCCTGAGGGGCTTGGGAACAGGGCGGCCTTGCCCAGCCGGTAGCGGCGTCATGGCCGGTGGTATGCCCAGGAAGGTGAAGAGATTGTCGATGTACAGGTTGTCCTCGTAGAGGGAGGAGACCTGCCATACCATCCCGCCCAGCGAGCCGACCACCTGATTCACCGCGCCGGCGTAGAGGGTGAGACTGCCCAGCGTGATCCGGGCAGCCAGCGCCTGGAAGACGACGTAGGCGTAGGCTCCGGCGGACGACAGCGCGGCGAGCACGGCCGCGGCGGTGTTCCAGCGCCACTGCACGAAGCGCAGCCCCCGCTGCTGCTGGTAGAACTCCTGGAACTGACGCTGATAGTGCCCCAGGAAGTAGTCGCCGAGGCTGAATAGGCGGGTCTCCTTGGCCCAATACTGGCCGGTGAGGATCCCGACAAAGTAATTCATCCGTCGGACGCCCGGCGTCTGCCAGTTGGTCAGCGCCCAGCCCTGCCGCTGGTTGTGGAACTGCAGGATCAAGTTGGGCAAGGCTAGGAGCACCACGGCGACCGCCAGCCAGGGCCGGAAGGTGAGCAGGACCACAACCATCGACACCAGCCCGATAGCCGACTGGATCATGGCGGCGAAGGCCTGCACCATATTCAGCGGTCGGTAGCCGGCCTCGTTCTGTGCCCGCTGCAGGAAGTCAAAAAACCTGGGACTCTCGAAGAAGGAGAGGTCGACAAAGCTGTTGGCCTTGCGCAGGATGCGGATGGTGATGGCCCTGGTCAGGTGGCTGCTCAGCTCTGCCTGGACCAGCCGCGCCGCCGGCTGCAGCGCCTGGCTGACCAGGCTGACGAGCGCGAACAGCACGACCAGTTTTGCCACGTAGGCCGTCACGACGCTACCAGGCGGGGCGCCGGTGCGGACAGCGGCAGCGACCGCGTCGATGACCAGCTTGGTGATCCAGACCTGGGCCAGCGGGACGAGCCCTTGTGCCGCGTTGATCGCCACCAGCGCTGTGGCGTAGCCGGCGTGCGCCTGCCAAACCAGCACCAGCACCCGCGGCGTGCCGGCCAGGACGCGCAGCGCTTCTCTGGCCTGGCGGAGCAACCCCGAAACGCGGACGCTCACTGCCGCCACTGTTCTTCCGCGCCCTCCCCTCGTAGCTCGCGCGCCGTCTCCTCTTTCAGGTATGCCTCCTCGTTGCGGCGGCTGAAGCGACCTCGGTCGCCCCACAGCCATGACCGCCGTGCCATATGCCTCTGTGACCTCTGGCTGGCAAATGCGTACAGCATGAGCAGCAAGAACAGCACGAGGAACGCCACCAGCGGAACCTGGAACGCCTGCCCCGTCAGGTAGATAAGAACAAGCGCCACAAGAATACCGTCGATCACGAGCGCGACGCCGAACACGGTAAGCTTGAGCAGCCTGGCGGGCGATTGCATGGCCCTGGTCTCCAATGGGGAATTGCCGCGCCTACCGTACCACGGGGGCCGGCCGGAGCAAACGGAACAGCGTCGCGGCATTGCCGATCGCAAAGTGCGCCACACGTTGTCGCGCCGTTAGCTCGCTTGTGTGGGTTGGCGGAG
>CALBSQ010000344.1 GCA_937967325.1 uncultured Chloroflexota bacterium | reverse complement strand
CCTCCGCCAACCCACACAAGCGAGCTAACGGCGCGACAACGTGTGGCGCACTTCCCTCCCACAACCATGGAAAAGTGACCTGAGCAGATGCTATGCTCCATGCGGAGAGTCGCGCCGCCCAAGGCCATGCCGTCGCCGCGTTGGCTCGCACCCAGTCCATGCGCGTTCGTGTCGGCCGTCTTACGATTTGGGAGATCGTCGCCATGTATTTCAAGCAGATTCTCGATGAGCACTGTGGTTGCGCCTCCTATCTGATCGCCTCGCGCCAGTCGCACGAGGCGGCCGTGGTCGATCCGTCGCGGGACATCGACCAGTACGACGCGCTCCTCCGCGAGCGCGCGTTCCAGCTCCGCTACGTCATCGACACGCACGTCCACGCCGACCACGTGTCCGGCGCGCGCCATCTGGCGGCTCGCCACGACGCGGAGATATGCCTGTACGAATCTTCGCAGGTCGCCTACCGCTTCCGGCCCTTGCACGATGGCGAGGAGCTATCCCTCGGCCAGCTACGGCTGCGCGTGCTCCACACGCCCGGCCATCGCCCTGAGTTGATTTCGCTGCTCGTGATCAACCCACCGCGCAGTCCGGAGCCCTCGATGGTGTTGACCGGGGACTCGCTCCTGGTCGGCGACGTCGGCCGGCCGGACTTTGGCGGCGGTGACGCCGCCGCGCAGTACGAGAGCCTGACGCGATTGCTCCGGCTGCCCGATTGGGTGGCCGTATTCCCCGGCCACTTCGAGGGACCGTGTGGGAAGGGCATGTGCGGCCGGCCCAGCACCACCATCGGCTTCGAGCGGCTCTTCAACCCGCTGGCCCGAATGGATAAGACGCCCTTCGTCACTGCGCTGTCTACCGCCATACCCGCTCGACCGCTCAATATGGTCGCGATCGAGGCCACTAATCGCGGTGTGGCCGAGGCGAATTGGGCGATGCCCGGCGTCGCCACGGCCGACGAGGTTGATCTGTCGGCCATGGCCAGCCGATCACCCGACGCCGTCCTCATCGACGTGCGGGAACCGGAGGAATACGCCCACGGGCACGCGCCCGGCGCCATCAACGTCCCTCAGGCCGAGCTCGCTACGCGGCTGGCCGAGCTCCCGCGCGATCGTCCGCTGCTGGCGATCTGCCAGGGGGGCTTCCGCTCCCTGCGGGCCGCGCAGTTCCTCAAGCAGGTGGGCTTCGAGCAGGTCGTGAGCGTGCGCGGCGGCACGGAGGCCTGGCAGACGGCGGGCTTCCCGGTCGACTACGACGACCGTGCTAGCGGGCCATCGCGAGTGAAAGAGTCCGCCTGGACGCACGCGGGAAGTGCTGCGACCGCGGACGCCGTGCCCGCGCTCTAATGGAGACTGCGCCAACGGCGGCTCCCGGCGGCGATGATCGCGAACTTGGTGAGTCAATGGGCGTGGCAAGTTCCGCCACGCCAGCGCGCGTACCATGGAGTGGTCGATGGCCACCCCACCCGGTGGCATGCCGGCGGCTGGACGTGGAGGGCTAGGGGCGTGTCGTGGGCAGCGTATCGGGACTGCGCACTCATCTGGATTCGAGCTGGGCAATGTCCACGACTACTTCCGCCGCGCAGGCTGCTCTGGCCGGCCGCGATTGCCCTGGCCGTGCTGGCGGCCCTGACTGTCGCCGTGCTGGCCGGCCTGACGCTGGGCCGCGATAGCGCCATCGAGCTGGACGTCCACGCGAATGCCAGCGGCGGCCTGACCGCGGTTATGACCGGCCTGACGGTGTTGGGCTACTCGCCGGTGCTCGCCCTCATCGTGGCAGTTGCCGGCTGGGGTCTCCTGCGCGCCGTTCGCCGGCTGGAGGCGGTGGCCCTGGCGGCGATCATGGTCGGTGAGGGGGCGCTCGATGATCTGCTCAAGCTTGGTGTGCATCGGGCCCGTCCGCAGTTGTTTGTCCACGCTGCCGCTTCCGGCTGGAGTTTCCCCAGTGGTCATGCCTTCTCCACGTTTTGCCTGTTGGGTACCCTGCTCTATCTCGTCTGGGCCTACACGTCCCCGCTGGTACGTTTCGTGCTGGTGCTGGTCGCTATGCTGCTCGTCTTCGGCATTGGGCTCAGTCGTGTTTATCTTGGCGTGCATTTCCCGAGCGATGTCGTGGGGGGGTGGCTGGCCGGGTTCGCCTGGCTGAGCGCAGCGTTTGCGGGTTTCCGACGCATCGTGCTGCGCTGGAACCCCGCCGCCGGGACATAGGATCGCGGCGTGCTCCAATTCGCCGAACAAGACCTCACACACCTGCTCGCCGTCTACGGCTATTGGGCGGTGCTGGTGTTCGTCGCCCTTGAGAGCACCGGTATCCCTGTCCCCGGCGAGACCATCCTGCTCACCGCCGCGATCTATGCAGGCAGCACGCACCGTCTCAACATTGCTCTTGTCATCATTGCCGCCATAGTTGGTGCGATACTTGGCGACAACGTGGGCTTCTGGGTGGGTCGCGAGGGCGGCTACCGCCTGCTACGGCGCTTCGGCAAGTTCCTGCACCTCGACGAGGGGAAGCTCAAGCTCGGCCAGTATCTCTTCCACAGGCACGGCGGCAAAGTCGTGTTCTTCGGACGCTTTGTGGCGGTGCTACGCGCCTGGGCTGCGTTCCTCGCCGGCGCCAATCGCATGCGTTGGCGGGACTTCCTCGTCTACAACGCCGCCGGAGGGATCGTCTGGGCCACGCTCTACGGTCTCGGAGCCTTCTTGCTCGGAAATGCCGTGCATCAGCTGACTGGGACGATCGGCAAGGTGCTGGTCGGTCTTGCCATCGTCGTGCTCATCGCCTTCGCCGTCTTCCTGAAGCGCAACGAAGCTCGCCTGGAAGAGGAGGCCAAGCGCGAGATGCCATGATCTCCGCGTGCGCTTGGCGGCTTACCCGCGCACATCGGCGAACAGGTCGGCGACCGGCAGCGTGATCTCTGGGAAGAGTGGAAAGCTCAGCAGGTCACCCGAACGCAGCCGCGCGGTTTCCACAAATCGGTCGCCACGGTGCTCGTGCTGTGCGACCGTTCGTGCCTCGGGATCCACGATCCAGTAGACCGGCACCCCGAAGCGCTCGTAGTCTCGCCACACCTCGCCGCCAGGGAGATCGTCCGCCCGATTTGTCGGCGACAGCACTTCGATGACCAGATCCGGCAGCCCTTCGATGGCCTTCCCGGTGATGACGTGCCGCCGCTGCTCTTGGATAAAGCAGAGGTCCGGCTCACGGACGTTGCGACGCTCGCCCTGTGCATCTAATACGACGCCGACCGGTCCCATGGCGACCTCGCCGTAGCCGGCGCGCTCGGCTCGGCGGAGCCAATCCCACAGCTCGCCCACGACCCGTCCATGGTCCCTCGTTGTCGACATGCGCTCGACCGGTATCCCTTCTACGAGCTCAGCCCGCAGGGTGTTCTCCGGCGAGTCGACCCACTCGTCAAACGTGTAGCGCCGCTTGGTGAGGACCATGGCCTGTGGCATCCTCCTACCCACCCACCGTGTGCCCGACGGATCGGTGAGCTCGCCCCAGCATAGCACGCCGGCTCTGGGAGGACTCGCCCGGCGATCCCCGGTCCAGCTTGTCCGCGGAGTCACCCCGTTGACTGAGGCGTGCTCAGGAGCGTTTCCAGATGTACACGCACTGCCGGCCACTCGTGGTCGAGGATGCGGAACCAGGCAGTGTCGCGGTTGCGCCCCTTGATGATGTAGTGGGCATCCTGGATACCCTCGAATCTGAAGCCCATCCGCAATGCCGCGTGGCGGGAGCGCGCGTTGAGCGCGTCGCACTTCCACTCGACGCGGCGATAGCCGAGCCCAAACGCGTGACGCAGCATCAGGTAAGTCGCCTCGGTGTTCGCCCCCGTGCGCTGGGCCAGCGGACTGTACCAAATGCCGCCCAGCTCCACCTTCAGGTGCTCCGGAACGTTGTTCATAAAGTTAGTCACCCCGACTGGCCGACCGGTTGCCAGGTCGAAGACACAAAGACAGAGCCCATTCGACGCTTCAACCAGCTCGCGCAGCCAGGTCGCAAGGTCTGCTGCCTGCGCGAACGGCCCGGCGAACAGATAGCGCCAGACGAGCGAATCGGCGTCATAGACGGCGACCGATCGGCTACCCAGGGCCGCCGGTTGCCCATTGGTGATGGTATGCAGCGCAGCAACATCGCGGTCCAGATCGAGTGGCGCGAGCCGCACCAGCGAGCCGGTCAGCGTGACCGGAGCCGGCTTGCGCAGAAGCTGCCCGCGGCGGGCGAGGACATCCGCTGGGAGCGGTGCGCCCAGGATTGCCGTTTCCACAGTCGCGGTCCCTCACATGAATCGTCTCGTTGGCGAACCACGGCGGCAGGTTCTGCTCCCGCAATCGCTGGTGACCAGCGCCGTTGCCCGCACCCCGATACTCTGCATGCCTACCGGTCTCCTCCCTCAGCAAGGCTGGACATAATCTTGATAGGCCGCGGGATCGGCTACGCCAGCCTCCGCGAAGCCCTTGCGGCGGAGCAGGCAAGCGTCGCACCGTCCGCACGCCTTTCCTTCCGGCGACGGATCATAGCAGGTGACGGTGCGCGCATAATCGACCCTCAGCTCCAGCCCGCGCTTGATGATCTGCGCCTTGCTGAGGTGGATGAGCGGCGTATGGATCGTGAGCCGCTGCCGGTCCTCGACGGCAGCCTTGGTTGCCAGGTTTGCCATGCGCTCGTACGCGGCGATGTATTCCGGCCGGCAATCGGGATACCCGGAATAGTCGAGCGCGTTGACGCCGATGAAGATGTCGTTGGCTCCCAGTACCTCCGCCCAGGCGAGGGCGAAGGACAAGAAAATCGTGTTCCGCGCCGGCACGTAGGTCACGGGGATCTCTCCCGCCATAGTCGCCGCGTCGCGGTCTTTGGGAACGGGCAGGTCACTCGTCAATGCCGATGCTCCGAAGCGGCGCAGGTCAATGTCGAGAACGATGTGTTGCGCCACACCGACGCCGGCAGCGACACGCCGGGCCGCCTCGATCTCTGCATCGTGCCGCTGCCCATAGCGGAAGGTGAGCGCGCATGCATCGAAGCCCCGGCTTTGCGCGATGGCCAGCGTGGTGCTGGAGTCGAGGCCGCCACTCAGGAGCACCACGGCCTTTGGCTTGCTCTTCATTGCTCATTCCTAACCATCATGGCGCCGGTTTTGGTATCATAGGGTCGTCGATGCCGACAGCCCTGGGTAGGAACAACGGCTGCACCCAGCAAGTTCAACCCAGAAGCGTAGCGCACGGCCGCGCCGCCTGCTCTTGTGCCGCTGAGGAGCCAGATTGGCGCTGTTTCGCGACTACGCGGTCGACGACCGCTGCTTCGACGAGATGTTCGAGGCTACAGACCGGCCGCGCCCGCAGTACGCCGCCCTCTACGAGCAGCTTGGCAGTCTGTCCCTGGAAGCGTACCGCAACCGCTGCAGCGCCGCCGACCTCAGCTTCGTCAATCAGGGCATCACCTTCACCGTCTACAGCGACCGTGACGATGTCGAGCGGATCATGCCCTTTGACCTCGTGCCGCGCATCATCACCCCGGAGGAGTGGCGGCAGATCGAGAGCGGCCTGACCCAGCGGATCACGGCGCTCAACCTCTTCCTGCACGACATCTATCACGACCAGCACATCCTGAAGCAAGGAGTCGTGCCCTACGAGCTGGTGCTCAGCTCGCGCTTGTTCCGGCGCGAGCTGCGCGGTGTGGATGTCCCGCGCGACGTCTACGTCCACGTCGCCGGCATCGACTTGGTCCGCGACGAGCAGGGCCGGTTCCTGGTGCTGGAAGATAACCTGCGTACGCCTTCCGGCGTCTCCTACGTCCTGGGCAACCGCCAGGTGATGAAGCACACGTTCCCACGTCTGTTTCAGTCCTACTCGGTGTGCTCGGTCGACAGCTACGCGCTGGACCTCCTCGACGTGCTGAGCTTTCTTGCACCGCCCGACATCGTGGATCCCACCATCGTGCTCCTCACGCCCGGCATCTACAACTCGGCCTACTTCGAGCACGCCTTCCTGGCCAAGCAGATGGGTATCGAGCTGGTCCAGGGCGAGGACCTGCTGGTCGAGGATGGGGTCTGCTTCATGCGAACGACACGCGGGCCGCGGCGTGTCGACGTGATCTATCGCCGTGTCGACGACGACTTCCTCGATCCGCTTGCCTTCAACCCGCGTTCGCGCCTGGGTGTTGCCGGCTTGATGAACGCCTACCGGCTGGGCAACGTCGGCATTGCCAACGCCATCGGTACCGGCGTGGCTGATGACAAGGCGATCTATGCCTGCGTGCCGCGGATGATCCAGTACTACCTCCACGAAGAGCCGGTCATTCCCAACGTCCCAACCTACCTCATGAGCGACCCCGAGGAGCGGCGGTATGCGTTCGATCATCTCTCCGAGCTGGTGGTGAAGGCGACCGACGAATCCGGCGGCTACGGCATGCTGATCGGCCCCAGTGCCACGGCAGCGCAACTGGCCGAGTATCGCGCCCGCGTCGAGGCGAACCCGCGCGGCCACATTGCCCAGCCCACCATCGCCCTGTCGGCGCATCCCAGCTTCTGCGAGGACCACTTCGAGGGCCGTCGCGTCGACTTGCGTCCCTACGTGCTCTACGGTTCGACCGTCAAGGTGCTCCCCGGCGGCCTCTCGCGAGTGGCGCTGCGCAAAGGCTCGCTGGTCGTGAACAGCTCGCAGGGCGGCGGCGGCAAGGACACCTGGGTGCTGAGCGACGCCGGTGAGGAGCACAGTTGACGGTATGTTGAGTCGAGTCGCCGACGCCATCCTGTGGATGAGCCGCTACATCGAGCGAGCGGAGCACGCGGCGCGCGTGATTGACGTCAACATCAACTTGCTGCTCGATCTCGGCGGTGGCTCGGCACGGCTCTCCAGCCGCTACTGGGAGCCCTTGATCGGGGTGCCCGCCGCGCACGACCTCTTCTACTCCTTGTACCCGGAGGCCAACGAGTCCACGCTCCCCGAGTTCCTTACCTTCAATACCGACAACCCCAACTCGGTGCTCTCCGCCGTCACTCGTGCTCGCGAGAACGCGCGCGGCGTGCGCGAGACCATTTCCAGCGAGATGTGGGAACAGCTCAACCGCACCTACTGGCTGGTCCGCAGCGCCAAATCGCGCCGGCTCTGGGAGGAGGGGCCGCATGCTTTCTACCAGCAGGTCAAGGAGGCGTCACAAGCCTTCCAGGGCATCACCGACGCCACCATGCTCCGAGGCGAGGAATGGCAGTTCGTCCAGCTCGGCAAGTACCTGGAGCGGGCCGACAACACGTCGCGGCTGCTCGACATCAAGCTGCACATGCTCCTGCCGGAAGATGGGGAGCCGGCGGAGCCGGTCGAGGCCGTGCAGTGGATCGCGGTGCTCAAGTCTTGCAGCGCCTACGAAGCCTACCGCCGCTTCCAGGCAGCCCCGCTGGACGCCTGGCACGTCGCCGAGTTCCTCGTCTTCAGCGACGTCTTCCCGCGCTCGATCCGCTTCAGCGTGGCATGCGCCGCGGCAGCACTGGCCCAGATCGGCAGGGGTCTGCCGGTTACGGCGGCGCGAAAGGCCGAACGGCTGCTCGGCCAGTTCCGTTCCTCCCTGGAGTATGGGACCGTCGACGATCTACGGGCGGCGGGCATCCACGACTATCTGGACAACGTGCAGGTCCAGCTTAACCGCGCGAGCGAGGAGCTGCACGCCGCCTACTTCCTGTTCGAGCCGGTGCTGGCACAGGGACTGCAAGGGGCGGCCCATCAGGCGCAAGAGCAGTGAAGCAGCAGACGGAGGGCAGGACCAACTCGTGTTGATCGCCGTCACGCATGAAACCATCTTCGACTACAGCGCCGACGTGGCCGAGGGCGCGATGGAAGTGCGTCTCGCCCCCGCAACCAACGAGCGCCAGACCACGCGCAGTCACCTCCTGCGGATCGACCCGCGGGTGCGGCTCTTCCCATATCGCGACTACTTTGGCGCCACGGTGCATTTTTTCACCGTGCCAGTGCGTTACCGCCGGCTCTGCGTGGTCAGCAAGGCCGTGGTCGACACTATCGCCGGTAACCCGTTCGACCTGCCCGGTGGGCCGGGCGTTGCCATGGAGGAGGCGCCGGCGGTCCTTTACGAGCACCGCCAGTTCGGTGGGCCGGTGGGCCGACATCCCGAGCTGGCCGCGATCGCCGCCCAGCTCCCGCGCGAGCTGGACCTCTTCACGCGGCTCCAGGCGCTCAACCACAGCATTCATGGCCGGCTGGAGTACCAGCCGCTGGTTACTCAGGTCGATTCCACGCTGGACGAGGTGCTCTCCTTAGGGAAAGGCGTCTGCCAGGACTTCGCCCATCTCATGATTGGCGTCTGCCGCGAGATGGGCGTCCCGGCTCGCTACGTCAGCGGCTACGTGTACATGCCGGCCTCGGGCAATGCACGAGGTGGCGGAGCGTCCCACGCCTGGTGCGAGTGCTACCTGCCCGACGCCGGCTGGAAGGGCTTCGACCCGACCAACAACCTGCTCGTCGACGAGCACTACGTGCAGATCGCTTCCGGCCGCGACTATCGGGATGTCCCACCGACGAAAGGGATCTACCGCGGATCGGCGACCGAGACCATCTCCGTGACGGTACGGACGGAGCCGCTGGAACAGCGGCGCGGCTCGCGCCGCTAGCCCGGTGGCCGTGCATCGGCCCCCGTAGAATGAGAGGATAGGGAGTGGAAGCGACGATTCAGGTGCGCGTCGGCTGCGAGTTCCGCTATCAGTCCAGCGGTCCGGTCCCGTCCATCGTGCAAGTGCAGCCGCGCCGGGATGGCAAGCATCGGCTGCTCCAGGAGACCTGGCAGACGACGCCGGCGCTCCCCTGTCACGACTATCACGACCTCTACGGCAACGTCTGCCGGCGGCTGACGTTCCCGCCGGGCGAGCTGCGCCTGGTCTACGACGCCCTGATGGAGACGCCCGCTTCGCTCGATGAGATCGACCGGAGCGCACGCCAGGCGCCGGTGGAGGAGCTTCCCGACGATGCCTTGCTGTACACCCTGCCCAGCCGCTATTGCCTCTCCGACGTGCTCTCGAACACCGCCTGGGAGCTCTTCGGCAACACCGAGCCCGGCTGGGAACGGGTACAAGCGATTTGCGACTGGGTACACGGCAACCTGAGCTTCCAGTACGGCAGCAGTACCCCAACGACTACCGCCGTCGACGTCTACGAGCGGCGCGCCGGGGTCTGCCGCGACTTCAGCCAGCTCGGCGTCACCTTCTGCCGAGCCATGAACATCCCCGCCCGTTACGTCTTTGGCTACCTGCCGGATATCGCCGTGCCGCCGCCGGACGCCCCCATGGATTTCTGCGCCTGGTTCGAGGCCTACCTGGGCGGACGCTGGTGGACCTTCGATCCGCGCAACAACGTGCCGCGCGTGGGCCGCGTCTTGATTGGGCGCGGGCGCGATGCGCTGGACGTTGCCATGGTCACGAGCTACGGCGCCCCCCAACTGCAGAGCATGACGGTGTGGGCCGACGAGGTCCGGCCGGAGGGCGGCGAGCCGGCCTCCGTGGCCGCCGGCCCGCCTCAACAAGAACCGATTGCGCAACTTCTGTGAGCTACGACTCAAGGACCCTTCCCGCGTCGCTGCCCGCGCTGGACCATACGCAGATCGACACCCTCACCTTGCTCGACCATCGAGGCGTCGACTGGAGCCGCGTGGAACGGACCGTGTACCTGATACACCAGCGGCTACGCTACGAGTATCCCGGGCCGATTGACGACCTCGATCACTGCCTAATGATCGTGCCTCCCGAGCGCCATGGCGACCAGCGTCGCCTGGCCTATCGCCTGGTCGTTTCCGACGCCGGCGCCGAGACGACCTGCGGGCAGGATGACTTCGGCAATCTTGTCCTGGAGGTACGCGCCGCGCGCGTAGACCGGTCCATCGACTTCGAGGCCTGGATCGCGGTGGAGCGCCGCCGCGACCACGGCCAGCGCCGGATTCACACTGCCTCGCTGGCCGATCCACGCTGGCTCCAGCCCTCGTCGTTGACCCAGCCCAACGCCGCCTTGCGACAAGCAGCAGCAGGCCAGGCCGCCACCGGCGCCCGCGGTCTGGACCTGGCCGATCTCATCAACGAGCGGGTACATCGAGCGATCCGCTACGCAAGTGGCGTGACTGGCATCCGCACGACCGCGGCGCGAGCGCTGGCGCTGGGGCGAGGCGTCTGCCAGGACTACGCCCACGTCATGCTGGCCATCTGCCGCCTTTGCGGTCTGCCGGCCCGCTACGTCTCCGGTCACCTATTAGGCGAAGGCGGCACCCATGCCTGGGTGGAAGTTCTCCTGCCCGCGCCGGAGGCGCCCGGCGAAACCGTGGCAATCCCGTTCGACCCTACCCACGGTCGCCGCGCCGGCCTCAGCTACCTCACCGTCGCTGTAGGCCGAGATTATCTCGACGTCCCCCCGACCTCCGGTACCTTCCGCGCCTCCTACCGTGGCCATCTCTCCGCCCGTAAGCGCGTTGGCCTGACCGAGGTCCACTACGCCTGCGAGGACGCGAGGAGCGAGCAAAGTTACGCCTGAAGGGAGCGAGGAGCCGCTGGACAGAGCGCATCCGCTGGGGTAGTGGTCCGTCCGGCAAGTTCAGGTGGCATTGGGTCCCTGGCGACTAATGTCGCGGCTACCACCGGCGAAGCCCGACGCCATGCTCTTCGCGGGCTGGCAAGAAATCGCGCTCGTGTAGCTGCACCCCGAGGGCATCGGCAATGGCCCGGAATCAGTACTCCTTGCTCTCCACCGTCTCGACGATTCGCGCTTGTGGGTTCCACATGACGCTGCCCTCCACGCGACGCCACACCTCGCGCATCGCGGCAAGAAGCGCTTCCGCCTCGCTCTTGCTGTCGAACTCGAGGTCGATCATGACGTAGTTCGGATCGTCCATCGACCGTAAGATCTGGTAGCGTCGCACGCCCGACCGCTCCCGCCCGACGGGATCGCTGTCGAAGGCCCTCTTCCAGCCGTCGAAGTCGGGGACTGGGTGTTCGATCCGCAAGATAGGCATCTCGGCTCCTCCACTTTCAAACGAACTCGTGGCCGTGTTCCCGACGTTAGAGGATCACCTCACATGGGTCGATACTCGCAGGGGCGCACCTCGTCTCCTTTGGTCTCCCGCCCCAGCATAATCGTAGCACCGGACTTGAAGCGCATCGTTATGGTAGAGCAACGACTCGCTCACCCGTGAATTTCCAGCGCAGGTAACAGCCATGCACGCGCAGGGGATCGTAGCCGTTGGATAGCAGCGGACGATTCCCTCGGTACACCGTCCATCTGCGAAGGTACGAGCAGAACGGAGCTCCTCCGCTGGCTTAGCAAGCCAACCTAATGGCGACGCCCCGATCCCAAGCTCACTCGTTCGACCGGGCGGCGACAGACGGTACGCCTGCGCGAGCCGGCAAGATGACATGCTCTTGTAGCTGTACCCCAAGGGCATCGGCGACGGCCTGGAGGCGCTCCCAGCGCACGCCCGTGTAGCGGGTCGCCTCGTAACGCTGGACCTGCTGCTCCTTCAGCTTCAGCCGCTCTGCCAGACCCTTTTGGGTGAGCCCTGCCGCGAGGCGGGCACGAATAAGGGCTTCCGGCAGGTCACGCAGGGAAGCGAGCTCCAAGACACGGACCTGCCCCGTGCGCACCGCCTCGTAGTCTGCCAATTCCTCCCGCAGCTCCTGCAACTGGCTTTCCAATGCTTCTCGCATGGCCGTCCGGAGCAGGGGATCCAGGTGTGTCGCACCGCCCTCCTCCCGCTCCAAGGCTGCCGCGAACTTCTCAGCTTCCTCCTTGGTGATCCGGTATTGTCGCTCGTTAGTAATCATGGTAGCCCTCCCAGATCGAATGCCACGATGCCTTTGGCGTCACCGGTCTGCTTATCCCGCTGAAAGAAGTCGAAAAAGCGAGTCCCGAACTGATCAGCCGATGCCTCCGCCGGGAAGAGCTCACCGCCATACTTCGCCTTCTGGGCCGCCCGACGCTGCGTGAACGTCAGCAGCACGGGGTCCAAACTGGTCAGTTCCATCCCCATCGCCTCCCAGCAACCATCGAAGTCACCCGGCGCCTCCTTGGTGCTGACAAAGCCGCCGTCGATGTAGACGCGCCGGCAGCCAGCGGCGCGGAGTGCGTCGAGCGCCGACTTCATGCCGGCGAGGAGAGCCAGCCGTGGTGGGTTGTAGCCGTAGCGGGCCACGAACTCAGGCCACGTTGCCTCGTGGATGCCGGGCGGCAGGTTCCCTGTTGCAGGATCGCCTCTCGGTAGCATAGCACAATTCTAGCGTTGTGTACGGAGACTGTCCAGCGCCGGATAGGTGACATCTCAAGCCCTCCCTTGCTATTCACGCCGCCTCGTGGTATACCTGCTCCGCACACGCAACAACTAAAGACCGTACCGAGACCCTCAACCGGTCATGATGGGTACCCGCCGACACAGGTCGCAGCACCGCGTAAGACGACCGCAAATGGGCGCTTCCCCTACAATATCCCGGCGACCCGTCTCCATCAGGTCTTCTCGATGCATCGTGCGCGCGCGTTTTCGTGCGCCACTGTAGCGGTTTCGTGCGAGCTACGCGGTAGCCTCCTAGGCAGCAGACGCGTGCTCCCACCTATAGAGCTACATGCGCCCATCCTCTGCGCGATTAGTAAGCCCCTTGATGTCGACAGGATGGGGCGGCGAATGCCGCCCCATCCGTGCCGAGCTGTGCGCCGTGACGGCGTCAGTCGACGGCGGATGAAAAGAAGAAATGCAACCGATGTTTGTATCGATTCCCGGTGTTGAGCAACCGGTCTCACTGGAGCTGCGCTACCACGCGATGGACGGACTAGTCGATGACTCCGTTACCGCTGATGAACTTGTGATGGTGCTGGAAGATTACGATCTTCGGCGTCCAGGCGCCGACGGCGCCATCATCTATTAGCGCCGCTTCAACGACCGATCTATCCGCATCGTCGTGAAGCCGGAGGGCACGCGCTGGCATGTCCTCACTGTCTACGAGGTGAACGACGGGCGGTGGTGCCAAGCCTCCACTAACGGATCAGGTTGGCGGCATCCCATTCCCCGACGTGGCCAGGCAGCATGAGGCGCAACAGACCAAACGGGTGATGGGTCGGCCGTGGCAGAGTCACACCAAAACTCGGTTTGGCCGGGGATGCGGTGTGGCCGCGGTGCAGGTTCGAGTGCCGCTGCTCAGCCTAATGATCCGGGCAGCGGCAAGGCGCGTCGTGCTACGCTGCTTCTTACCCGAATACGGACGCCGACCGCTGGAGATGGCTCGACGGTTGTCGTTGTGGAGAGTTGGCCGGGGTTTGGTCGGCAGAGGTGTACATCTTGGCATCAGATGTGAAACAGGTCGCGGCATTCTGCGAGGATAATCTCGACCTAGCAAGCTACGCTCCGTGGGTGGCTGAATATGCAAGTGTGCCTCTCTGCATCATCGACGCAGTATGGTCGCTTGGCGTGCGCTACGGCGCGGTACGCAATGTTGTACGGCGGTACTGTACCCACTTCGGGCTTCGAGAGGAGTGGCCGGCAGGCCACCGGCCGCCGCTGCAGGACCAGCAAACGGTGCGTAACTTCGTAGAGCTGATGAGGGAGTTCGGAGATGAGCGAGGAGCCGACGAGGTCTACCAGAATCGGCAACGCACGTCGACCCGGAATGGCATCCTCAAGAGTGTCGCGGCCTGGCGTTTCGCGGTAGCAATGAGCCAGCATGGCGTTGAGCACTTCCAAGACGTCGCCGCGGTCATGCTGGACACCAGTCGGGTGGAGCCCCTGTCGGAAGCGATTGGGGCGATCCCAGGCCAGAGGCGAGGGCTGTCGCTGGCCTACTTTATACATGCTCGCTGGAACGGACGAGCTTGTGAAGCCGGATCGGTGGGTGCATCGGTTCCTGACAAAGGCGCTCGGGCGTCGGGCGACGGATCGAGAAGCACAGGAACTGCTGACGGGAGCAACCGCGCTGCTAAAGCCGAGATACGCGACATTGACCGCGCGAAGGCTAGACCACCGAATCTGGAGCGTGGCGCAGGGGGAGCGTCGCCAGATAAGGCCCGGTTGAACGAACCTGCCGCGCACGCCTGCCGCTCCCGCTGACCGTGTTCGCTCGCCAGAAAGCCAACGGTGTCTCGGCACGACGGTACTCCCGTCGTCATCGGGTTGGCGCCCCGCCGATGTCGGCCTCGATCCCGGTCGGGCAGTCGGAGGCGATCGCCACTGGGCTGCCGCTCGGCCCTTTCAGCGCCATCATCGCATTCCCCGCACCGTCGTAGAAGTAGCAGAAGGCAGGCGATGGGCCGTACTCGCCTGGGGCGGGCGCTGGGGTCTTGGTGTAGTATGTCGTCTCCGTGCTTCTGGTCTCGCCCATGAATCCCAGCGCGCCGTCGGTGTGGGTCGTGTGCCCGTATTCCAGCGGCTTGGAGGGGCCGGGGAGATTGAAGTGGGCAGGCTGGACCGGTGCTGGCGCTCAGCCGGGCCCGTTGCAGTTACGAATACCAGTCGTGTCTTGAAGAGACGCCTCCTAGCAATTCCGCGCCGGCCCCGCTAGCACACCGTCCCCGTCGAGATGCACGGCTTGTCCCAACAACTCCGGCGGGAAATGGACGGTCGGGCTCAGGGTCTCCACGCCAATGAGGTGGCCACGCCCGTTGAAGTGCAGGATCAACCCGGTTTCGGTGACTTCCTGGCGCACATCCTCGCCCGGTCCGACGTCGGCGAGGGCAAGGTAGGCCGCATTGGCCTGCCGGTCGTAGCTCACGCGCATTCCTAACCTCCGACTGCAGCTTTGGAGCACTCCAGCGTCGCTGGAGACATACTCCCAAGGTCGCCAGGGGGCCAGATTCGGCACGACCGGCTGGCACGGCCGGCGCTGTCACGGGTAAGGATACCAGCCGCGGTTCCCGGCAAGTCTATCAAGCGCTTGTCGAGTCAACGACTTGAAGGAGGTGATCACCCCATGGTCGCCCTGAATATATACATGGTAGCTGTTTCTGCCGGCGCTCCTCACAAACACGGTGGACAGGTCTATCCGCTGTGCGCAGGTGAAGCTGGCGTTGTTGACCACGTCGGCATACTGGGCCTCCGTCCATCCCTGCTGTTCGAGTCGCTCCGCCCCGTGTTGCGTTGCCGGAATGCCGCTGATGTCGCCGCCTCCCCGAGCTGATCCGGGCAAATGCCAATGGTAGCGCGGAGGAGCTTGGACATGCCCGCCGGTGAGGACGGGTGCCGGCTCGAAAGCTTGTCAACTTCTTGAAGCCTCGCAACGACCTGGCGGCCGGCGCCGACCGCCAGGTACATGGTGCGCCCGCCGACGGGCGGCCGCTCGTCCGTGAGTCCTGGTCCTGGCGCCGCCTCTACTCTTGGTAAGTCGCGATGGTCAGGGCGAGCCCGAACGACGCGATCCGGGCGAGGTTGTCCGCCTCCAGCGCCAGGGTCCCCCGCGCGGCGCCACGAAGCAGCTGCAGTAGAGCTCCGCCGCGCAGCCGGGCGCCACCAGTTGGCCGATGGCCGCCTGCTTCCCGTCTACCCGGTCCAGGAGGCGCGCGACGTGCTCCTGCAGCGACGCGGTTTCCGGGAGGTCGGAGTCCAGCCCCCAGGACCCGGTCGGGCGTCGGTGCATGGGAAACCCGGGCATCGGGTCGCCCGTGCGGTGCCGACCGGTCGGAGCTACGCCGATCTCGGCGGTAGCCAGGTCGGGGTCGAGATCATCGCCCAGGATCCGCAGCGTGGCTCGAATGAGCAACCGTCACCCCCCGTTCCCCGACGGAAATTCGTCGTAGATGTCCCCGATGTGCTCGCCGGACCTGGGGTCGTATACGTCCCCATTCGCGAGGTGCATGGCGACATCCGGAATCCCAGCATGGTCTGCTTCTCCGCGGCGGTGGCGCAGCCATGTCGCAAACGGGCTATGCCAAGCGCGGGTCGTCGCGGCATGGTCCGTGCGCATCCGGTCGGTGGAGATTGAAGACGGGCCGTCACCCATCAACGGTGCTGTCAATCGCGCCGCTAGCGGAGTCGGCCCGCTTCGGTGATGGCCTCCTCCCCGCGGTTTCCTGGCGGAGGGAGCGGCAACACCTCGACGACGCGGTCGTTGATACATCGGCGCTTCGACTGGTCGAACTCGACGGCGCTTGCCGGCACTCGTCCCACGAGGTCGCCTATCTCGGCGAGCGCTTCCCACGACATCGCCTCGAACCGATCACCAAGCTGCCGGGGCAGCCGATAGACTGCAAAGTAGTCTGGATAGTCGTCGGTCTCCGGGTCAAACGGGCAGTCGAAGAAATACCACTCTGCCCTTCGCTCCACGACGAACGCGCGAGGGATGTCGTAGAACTCGCGATACTGGATGGCCAACCAGGACATGTGTCGCACCTCACCCCGATCAGCTGATCCGGCTGCCCCGGGGCGCCGAGTTCGGGATCGGCTCGCCAAATGGGGTCAGGCCCTGGCCCCGTTCACCTGGCTCACGCCGCCGCTGGGGCTGCGCAGCGTCTCGGTGTAGCTCTGCGGGAGGACGGTGTCGGCGCTGCCCCTGGCGTAGCTGTAGGCGAAGCTGGAGAGCGTGGTCCCGCCGCTCATCCCGGCGATGCTGCTGAGGCGCCCGCTGTCGTCATAGGCCTGGCTCATGACCACCCCGTCCGGGTAGGTCGTGCTGGTGCGGCGGTGGTTCTGGTCGTAGCCGAAGCCGGTGGTCTTGCCGTTCTCCGACAGGCTGGTCACCAGGTCGGCCGGGTTGTAGCCGCAGGTCACCGCCAGCGTCTGCCCAGGCACGCTGGCGGTGTCCGTGAAGCCGGTCAGGTTGCTCGCGCCGTCGTAGCCGTGGCTGAAGCTCCCGCCGCCCAGGGAGGCGGGCAGGGTCTTCTGGGTCTGGCGGTTGCGGGCGTCGTACTGGTAGCCCGTAACGCCGTTGTTGTCGGTCATGCTGGTGACGTTGCCGTCGTTGTCATAGGCGTGGGCCACGTTCCCCTGGTAGTAGGAGGGGTAGGTGAGCGTGGTCGGTCGGTCCAGCGGGTCGTACAGGTAGTCCGACTGCACGGAGTTGCCGTCCGTCGCCTCGATCGTCCGGCTGAGCGCGTCCGGCCAGATGTTCGTGGGTCCCATCGGGCTGGGCGGGGTGATCGTCCGCAGGTTGCCCTGGGCGTCGTAGGCGTAGCTGGTGGCGTTGCCGCTGTAGAAGAGCTGCGTCTGGTTCTGGCTGGGCAGCTGATTCGTGACGGTGTCCACGTTGCCCGCGGCCGTGTAGTGGTAGCTGACCGTGTTGCCCTGCGGGTCGGTCACGCCGGTGGGGTAGTAGGGGTGGCCGGCGTCCTGGTACGCCCAGCTCGTCGCCGCGCCGGTGGGCAGTTGCACCTTGGTCAGGTTGTTGCCGTCGTAGCTGTAGGTCGTCACCTTGCCCTTGGCGTCGGTGTACTGCTGGACGTGGTTGTCGGCCGTCCAGGCCCACTGCTGGCTGTTGCCGAGCGCGTCGGTCACCGCGGTCAGGCGCTGCTGGCCGTCGTAGGCGTAGGTCGTCTGGTGGTTGTTGGGGTCGGTCACCACCGTATTGCCGGCGTTGTAGGTGTAGTTGTAGGTCGCCTGGACTGGGCTGCCCCAGCCCAGGGTGATCGAGGCGACGCGGAAACTGGGATCGTAGGTGAGCTTGGTCACGTCCCCGTTCGGGTCCTGAATCTGGGTCACCTGGTTGTTGGCATCATAGGAGTAGGTGGTGAGCTTCCCCGCCGGGTCGGTGTACTGGGTCAGGTTCTGGTTGCTGTCGTACTGATACTGCCAGGTTCGGCCGGTGGGGTCGTGCATGGCGCTGATCAGGCGGCTGCTGTAAGGGCTGTTGTGGTCGAAGGTGATGCTGCGTCCCTGCGTGTCGGTGACCGCGGTCTGGTTGCCGGTGTTCGGGTCGTAGTTGAAGCTGATGGTGTTCCCGTTGCGATCCGTCACCGACATCAGGGGTCCGCCGCCCGGGGACCAGTGGTACCGCAGCCCGCTGGCGTGGAAGGTGACGGTGGTGCTGTAGTCTTGGTTCAGCACCATGGTCGCGTCGAGCCCCGGCGGCGCGGTGAAGCTGCCGTCGGGGTTGTGCAGGAAGAAAAGCCCCCAGTCGCCGCCGACGAACACGCCGTCGCCGGGGTTGGGGTCGTAGCCGTTGGAGAACAGCTCGATGTCGCCGCCGCTGCGGAACACCCAGCTGTTGCCCACGGTGCCGGTGAACACGGCCAGGTCGTCGAAGGCGCGATCCAGCGCCAGTGGCAGGCCGGTGCCGGCGATGGCCAGGTCCCGCTAGTTCAGGATCAGGTCGCCGTTGGCGACGTTGACCTCCAGGCCCAGGCGGTCGGTCAGCGGGTAGCTGTCCAGGGTGTAGTACGGCTGATCCCCCAGGAAGGGCTGCCAGTCGACCTCGAGCCGCGGCCAGTAAGCGGAGTTGGCGTAGGTCGCCGAAGCGAAGCTCGCCGAGTCGACCGTGCTCTCGTTGGCCGCCTTGAGCTCGACGCCGTAGTTGGCGATGGCGCCGTTGGCCCAGCCCTGCCCCACCGGCGTGGAGAACCAGTGGTACCACTGCCCCGTCGTGGGGCCGACCGAGGCCGTCCAGCTCGACGCGGCCGCGTAGCTGCCGCCCGCCGTTGCCCAGGCGGTCGCGCCGTCCCTGGTGTTCCAGGTCGTGCCGGTGGTCCAGGACTGGGTGACCTGGTGGGCCTCGACGGGCAGCGACGTGCCGGCAACCGCCTTGCCGGTCAGGTAGAGGTTGAGATTGACCTGGAAGATGTTGACGTTGCTGGGAACTCCGCCGGTCAGGTCCCACTGGAAGAGGTCGCGCAAGTGTTGACTGCCGTTGTAGCCGACGGTGTCCGTCTGCGGACCCTGATTGCAAAAGTTGGTGTTGGCCGCGCTGCCGTAGCTGATCTGGCAACCGTTACTCGTGCCGCTGTACACGATGCCGCTGAAGCCGGTGGAGGGGTCGATCCGGACCGGCCACTGCCGGTCGGGGCTGGCCAGCCGGGCAGGATCCGCCGCCAGGGTGACCACCTGCCCCGTGGCGCCGCTGCCGAGCGCCAGCGTGGGAGACGCCGGAAGGGCGCTGGGAGCTGTCCTGCATGATCGGCGGCAGGAAGGTGAGCTGGGCCTGGCCGGCGGCGTCCACGAAGTCGATACCGCCGCGGGCGTTGGCTTTGGCGCCGAGGCCGCCGCTGGTCTTGAGCGAGTAGGTGAAGGTGTGCGGGGCGGCGCCCGCTCCCGACGCCGCGGGCGATGCCGCCGGAGCTGCCCGCGGCGTCGGGGTGGGCGGCCCTCCCGCGGCCTGCACCGCGAGCGACGGCGCGACCATCTGGAGGATGTGGAACAGGCCCACCAAGCGGAGTATCCTGAGACGGCGCATGTGCCGCTTCCCTTCCCCTCGCCCGATCCGGCGAGCGCGTGGCCACGCCTCCCGAGCGCGACCGCGGGCAGCGTAGTGCCTGGCCGCACGCTTGGGAAGGCCCGGATTGGCCTATTTCGCGGCCAGACCTGGCCCGTTGCGAGGCCAATCTTGGCCGCGGGTCGCCGCGCCCACACTCGCCGCCCGACGAGCCTGGGCGCTCCGGCTATTCGGAAGCGTGAGCTGCTGGCCGGGCGCCGTGGACCGGTCCGGCTCGTCGTAGCATCCCTTGTGGCCAGCCCAGCCGGCGAGCTGGGCGCGGTTGCGCACGCCCAGGTGGCGGATGAGCCGCGTGAGGTGATGGTGCACCGTGTCCAGACTCAGCCCGATCGCCTGCCCGATCCCGCGGTTGGTCTCTCCCTGGGCGACCAGGCGCAGGAGCGCGGTGGCGTGCTCTTTGCAATCCCCGGGGCGCTCCGTCGCGAGCAGGAGGGCGAGCGAGGCAGTCGAGGAGGGGACCATGGGGACCTTTCTTGTCGCACGATGCAGTGAAGGAGGCACACGAACGCGGGAAAATGCCGGAGCAACCGGCGAAGATGCGAAGGGACGGTCAACAATGCTTCGTAGCTGTCGGAACACCACCTTGCTAGGCCACCGGACAGGAGCGGGACATCGAATGAACGACCAAGCGCAACATCCGGCGTCGCGAGCGATCTGCCGTCGCGTATCTGACGGTCGCGTGAATGATACGCGGTGGGTGGCGACGACTGGGAAGAAGGTACTGATCGGCAACAAGCCGGCGATTGGGCAAGAACGTGCGACCTGACACCGGGACCATCGCGATGGGGAGGAAACAATCTGTTTCGCCAGTCACGCGCCGCAATTGGGGGATCGGAGCGGGGCCGACGGAAAAATGTTAGCTCAGGACCGCTTGACTCGCGTGGGAGGTCTCAGCGCAAACGGATGAGCCCCGCATTGGTCGGAGTGAAACCACACGCCTGGTAGAACTCGCGCAGGTGCGGCTCGTAATCCACGTGAACCCACTCCATACCACGTTCGCGAGCAACCGCGACGGCCCGCTCGACCAAAGATCGACCAATTCCACGCCGACGGCAGTCGGGGCGGACCGTCGGTTCGAGTAGGAACGTATGGACGCTGCCGTCCCAGGCCAGCCTCACAAAGCCGATCAGCTCGTCGCCGGCGTAGGCGCCGACAAATACCAGCGACCGCTCCAATTCCGGGCGGAAGTCGTACGGCGGATGGTGATTGGGCCATGAGACAGCATACAGCTGATCCAGCTCGGCGTTGGCGATGGGTGGGTTCACGCGGTACCCAATAGCCATCTCAGCTCCGGCCCACGATTCGACGCGCATTATAATCCATCCTGTTGGATGACAAGGAGTAACCCTTGCAACCGCCCAAACTCGTGGGGGAAACCACGATCACCGGCAAGAATCGGGTCAGCTTGCCCGCGGAGGGGCTCCGGCAGCTCGGTTGGAAGCGAGGGGATCACTTGATGGCGGAGGTGCTCGGCAGCGATGTCCTTGTCCTCATTCGCCGGCCGGAGCGATGGACGGAGGCATTCGCAGGCCGCTTCACGGGAGTCTTCGGGACCCACGAGGAGACGCGGCGCTGGTTGGAAGAGGAGCGCAACG
>CALBSQ010000343.1 GCA_937967325.1 uncultured Chloroflexota bacterium | reverse complement strand
TGACGCCATCAGGGCCCTCGCCAGCGGAATCCGGCCCCGACTGCCGATGTCCGGGACCCGGCGCCAGTCGGTAGCGCGGGGCCGAGGCGCGACTGCTTGCTGGATGTCGCGGCCGCCGACCCAGTCGAGGTCAGCCTCGGCACGGCCTACGTGTCCGCCTGGCTCGCGCGCCGGGGGTCGCGGGTCGTCAGCATCGACAATTCCCCGGCGCAGCTCCGAAACAGGGAGCGGATCTGCCGCCTGAGCGGCCCTGCCCAGTGTCCTCACGCTTGCGAAGGCAGATAGGCGAGGGCCACGAGGATCGCCGTCTCGTCGTCTCGGAATAGCTCGAGCGGGATCAGGTTGTTGCGCAGCGCGCCGGCCGTCATCAACGTCGCGGGACGTCCAAGCCGCCGCGCCAGCTCGGCGGTGGCAAGACGCCTGGCCGTGACGATGCCCCAATGCGACCATCCCCCCTGCTGGTAGCGCTCGTGCGGGACGGTGAAGTTGTCGATGTTGTGGGTCAGGGGCGCCCGCTGTTCGCGCGTTGCGAACGCCAGTTGCTCCTCGTCCCCTCTCCCCCGAATGCCCGCGGCTCGCACCGACAGGAGGTCGGTCCCCGCTGCCGCCGCGGCGCGAACCAGACCGACATCGACATCCTCATCTAAATAGAATCGCGGTCCGATCGGCCCGCTCACGCGGATGGGCCGGCCGGACTACCGGCGTGCCGACCCGCCACCAAGGCAAGGTACGCAGACCCGGCTCGCGCGCTCACTCGCGGGCGGCTGGTGGTCGCCAGCCATCGCGGCGTGCCTTCCGTACCCGCGCAACCAGCCGCTCGGCGTCGGCCGCGGTGGCGCCGCGGCCGGGCATCAGCCAGTTGGCCTTCTCCTCGTTGCGCGTGATCCAGCCTTCCACCTCCTCCCGGTGGTCGTGGTAGTAGGAGAGGGCGTCGTAGATCTGGCCGAGGGATAGGTCGGGCAGTGCCTCGCCAACGCGGACCGGGTCGGCATAGAGACGCAGCAGCTCCACGACCGCGCGGACGGAGATGCCGGTGTCCGCTACCACCGGCTCGCCGCCAGCCGAGCCCCGGACGATGTGCGGGTGTTCCGTCGGGACAACGCTCATCATCGTTCCAATGTACCAATTGACATCGGGCAGCGGAGCGCGCAGACTCTCCCAGTCCACGCCGCAACGTCGCCGTTCGGCCGCGACAGCACGCCGCGCCCCGTCCTCAGTAAGGAATTCGCGCATGGCAGACCTCCCCACCGGGACGGTCACCTTCCTGTGTGCGGACCTCGAGGGCAGCACCCGGCTCTGGGAGCAGTACCCCCAGACGATGCGCCGCGCCGCCGACCGCCACCTGGCCCCGCTGCGTGCCGCCGCACGAGCGTGAGGAACTGGAACCGGCGCTCGCCGCGGCGTGGGCCGTGGGATAGGCGATGGGCCTGGATCAGGCGGTGGACGAGGCGCTGGAGCAGTGTCCCCTGACCTGACCTGCCCCACCGACGCCGTCACGGCACGGCGGGCGCCCACCGCCCGCGCCGAGCGGCCCGGCCGCGCCGGACTGTGCGCGAACGGTGAACGTTCGATGACCGCTCGTCCTGGTCAACCGCGTCGCCAGACCGGAGACTGGAGCTATCGGGACACGGCCGGACGGACCGGCCAACCCGGCACGAAGGGAGAGCGACCGATGCGCGTCCTGTTCGCGACCAGTGGCGGGATGGGCCACTTCAATCCGGTCGCCCCGCTCGCCCAAGCCCTCCGCGACCGGGGGCATCACCTCGCCTTCGCCACGCCCGCCCGCTTCAACCCGGTCGTCCGGGCGGCGGGCTGCGCGGCGCACCCGGCGGGGCTGGACATGACCTTCCGGGAGTATCGGGAGCGGATCCTGCCGCTCCCACCCGGCACGAACGACGTGGCCGCGGTGTTCGTGGAGGGCTTCGCGCGACCGATGCTCGCCGACCTGCTCCGGCTCATCCCCGCGTGGCGGCCGGACCTCCTCGTACATGATGTGGTCGAGTTCGCGGCGCCGACCGCCGGGGAGATCCTCGGCATCCCGCACGTGGTCCACAACCTGGTCCTCTTCGGCTACAGCCCCGACCTCCTTGACCTCCTGGTGCGGGACGACTACGCCGCCTTCCGGGCGGCCCATGGCCTGCCGCCCGACCCGCGGTACCGCGAGTACTTCCGGTACCTGTACCTGCAGCACGTCCCGGAGCCGGCTGATCCGCCCCGAGTTCCCCGCGGCGGAGAGCGCGCCCCTGCCCGCGTGGCTTGATCACCTGGCCGACCTGCCCACGGTGTATGTCACGCTCGGCACGGTGCATAACCAGACGACCGGGCTCATCGAGAGCATCGTGGCCGCACTCGGGCGGGGGGCGTACAACCTGCTCGTCACCATCGGTGAGGCGCGCGACCCCGACGAGTTCGGCCCGCAGTCGTCGACCGTGCACATCGAGCGGTACGTACCGCAGGGCGCCATCCTGCCGAGGTGCGACGCGGTGGTGTGTCACGGGGGATCAGGGACCCTGATCGGAGCGCTCGCGCATGGCCTGCCGATGCTGATCATCCCCTTGGACGCCGACCAATTCTGGAGCGCGAAGCGTCTATCAGCACTCGGCGCAGCCGCGACGCTGCACGTGCCAGAGGTGAACGGGGACTCCATCCGCGCAGCAATGCACCGGGTACTCTCGACTCCCGACTACCGTGAGCGGGCAGCCGAAATCCAAGCAGACATCGCGGCGATGCCGCCGCCGATCGAGGTGGCGCGTGTCTTCGAAGCGCGCCTGCCGACCTGGTCCGGGCGGCCATCGTAGGCAGACACGAGTGAACCGACGGGTGATGCGCACCGGCTGGCTGAGACGCGCTCGGGCCGCAGCCTCGCGTTGCGCCTCCCATGGAGCTAGCGCACCATCCGCTTCGCCGCCCCAGGCTAACCTGTCCGATCTATGCTAGCGCGGGCGGCGCCACGCCGATGGCGCCGGGACCTTGTCTCGAAAGGGGTCGTCCCCAGCTCGGGCTCGCGGCGCGAGTTGGCGCCGGCGGTGTGGCCGGGCGACGCACCATCGCAGTGGACCGAGACAGACTGCTGACGGCGCTGTCGCTGGCGCGCGCGCCGACGCGTAGTCCCCTTGTGCGAACGCGACCTGGCTCACGTAGTGTTAGGGCCTCGGCGAACGCGGACTGGTGTCTCAGGTCGCGGGCCAGCGCCAACGCCGCGTCCAACTGGGCGCGACCCTCGTCCTGGGCGCCTTCGGTCAGCGCCAGCAGACACATGAAGGTCAGCGTCCCCGACAGGCCGAGCCGGTCGCTGCCAGCCCGAACGATGGCCAGCACCCCGCCGGAGCTCACCACACCCGCCCGCGGGCCCCGGCGCCGATGGGCCGCGCTGCCCGTCTCGCCGACGGCGGTCGATGGCGCGACTACGCCAGGCCCAGGCGGGCGCGGAGCTGGTCGCGAGGGTCGGCGGCAAGGAGGCCCAGCAGCGCGCGCAGCGTCGCCGCGTCGGCCGACGCCAGGGCGGCCAGCTCGTCCGCCGCCAGCGCCCCGAAGCGGTCCTCCAGCGCGCGGCGCGTTAGCTCGCGCCGGCCCTCCCGCCGGCCCTCCTCGCGCCACTCCTCGGCGAGAGGAGCGCAGATGGCCTACGCCTTGGAGAATGCATGGCGCCGGGCCCGCGAGCGCCTGGCGCTCCTCGAGCAGGGTTACGACCCTACGACCACCCGGCTGCTCGGCGCGCTCGGGGTCGGCGAGGGGTGGCGCTGCTGGGAGGTCGGCGCGGGCGGCGGCTCGATCGCGCGCTGGCTCTGCGAGCAGGTCGGCGAGCAGGTCGGCGAACGCGGGCACGTCCTCGCCACTGATCTCGACCCGCGCTTCCTCGATACGAGCGACCAGCCGAACCTCGCCGTGCAGCGACACGACGTTGTCGCCGATCCCCTGCCCGCCGAGCCGTTCGATCTCGTCCACGCACGCCTGGTCCTGATGCATCTCCCAGCCAGGGAGCGGGTCCTCGAGCGGCTGGTGGCGACCCTCAAGCCCGGCGGCTGACTCGTGGCGGAAGAACAGGATCGGTTCCCGCTCGACGCCACCGCGCGCGGGCCGTACGCGCTGGGATGGCGAGCCTTCATCGAGGCCATGGAAGAGGCGGGAACCGGGACCACCTGGGCCCGCGACTTGCCCGCCGCGTTCACCAGCGTTGGGATCGTCGACATCTCGGCTGAGATTTCCGTACAAGCCTTCCCCGGCGGATCTCCTGCCGCTCGGTTCTGGGATCTGACCTGGCAGCAGGTGCGCCACCGCGGGCCTCGGTCGGGGACCCGTGAAGGCGACATCGATGAGACGCTCGCGGAGCTCCGCGATCCGGCCCGCTGGTTTGTCGGGCCGACGATGGTAACGGCCAGTGGCCGCCGCCCCACAGAGTAATGCCCAGCTACCGGAGCGCGCCGCCGGACAGTGGGCGAACGGTGCGTGTTCGGTGGCCGCTCGTCGTGGTCAACCGCGCCGAGAGGCCGGACACTGGAGCTATCGTGCGCCACCGGATGGACCGGCCGGCGCGGCAGGATGGAGTATTTGCAGGGAAGGAGCGCGCCATGTCCTTCGAGCAGAATAAGGCCGTCGTCGTCCGTTTTGGCAAGGCGATGGACGAGCAAGACTGGGCAGTGCTGGATACGCATCCAGGCCTCGCGGAGCACATGCCGTTCTACCAGTATCTCTTCGCCGCCTTCCCTGACCTGCGCGGGAAGTCGGAGACGATGGTCGCCGAAGGAGATTGGGTCACCGAGCGGCTGACCGTCAGCGGGACCCAGAAGGGCGAGTTCCTGGGCATCGCGCCGACAGGCAGGAAGGCGAGCTGGGAAGTCATCGCCATGTATCGCTTGGCCGACGGCAAGATCGTGAAACACCGCGCCCAAGGCGACGTGACGGGCATCCAGCGGCAACTCGGCGCGCAGCCCACGCAGCCCGCGCCAGCCGCACGCTAACGGCGCCTGGCAAAGCATCGCGCGGCCAAAGGTCGCCGTGTCGCCCTGGCGGGTAATCCTTGTCCTCCCGGTGGCGCTTGCCCGTCCGGCCGTATGCGGCTTGCAGGTGGCCGAGGAGTGAACAGGGTGAGTAGTGTTGAATCCAAGATCTGCCGGCGGTGTGGCCAGGCGATGCACACCTTCGCGCAGTTGCCGCTGTGGCATCGCCCAGAGCGCGAGAGGAGCGCAGCATGCCAGGATTGCTCAGGGTCGGGATCATCGGGGCCGGGCACGCCGGAACAGTCCACGCGGCGGCCTTCGGACGCGTGCCCGGGGTGACCGTCGCGGCCGTGTGGAGCCGCACCCGGCGACGGGCCGAGACGCTCGCCGCCGCGCTGGGAGCTGGTGAGGCGCGCGTCTACGACGGCTGGGAGGAGCTGATCCGGGACGGCGACATCGACGCGGTGAGCATCGCCACCCCCGCGGTCCT
Source organism: uncultured Chloroflexota bacterium (assembly GCA_937967325.1). Classification (GTDB taxonomy): domain Bacteria; phylum Chloroflexota; class UBA4733; order UBA4733; family UBA4733; genus UBA4733. Next base: position 830 of record CALBSQ010000343.1, on the reverse strand, counting down.
GCGCCGCGAGCCCATCGTCGCCGCCTTTGAACGGGGTCTGCACGTGCTGGTCGAGAAGGAGCTCGCGAACTCCCTGGAGGACAATCAGGCCGTGGCGGCCCTGGCGGCGCGCGCGGGGACCGTCGCCGCCGTCTCGCTCAACTGGCGCTATTCCCCCGGCAGTCAGGTGGCGCGGCGGGCGGTCGAGCAGGGGCAGATCGGCCGGCTCCTGGGGATACTGAAGGAGTGGCGGTTCCCCATCCCGCTCGCCTTCCTGGTGCATGCGCCGGTGCATGTCCTGCGCTCCGATCAGGGCGGCGGCGCCCTCCGCGCGGGCGGCAGCCACGAGTTCGACCAGGCCCGCTTCCTGACCGGGTGGGAGTTCCTCCACGTCGCGGGACGGCTGGAGCGGACGCCGGAGCGGGCGACGGTACCCGGGCGCCCGGAGGCCGACGCGGACGCCGGCTACGCGCTGCTCGCCGACATGTCGGGCGACGACGGCACGCTCGTGATGACGCAGGAGACGGTGGCATTGCAGCGCGGCGACACGAGCGAGACGCTGCCCATCCCGGAAGAGGACGCGGCGCCCCCCGACATCCCGCTCCTCCAGCACACCTGGAACCGGCTCATCGCCGACTTCATCACGGTCATCCGCCGAGGTGATGTCGCTCACGCCACGGCGCCCCACCTGCCCAGCTTCGCCGACGGGCTGCGCAACCAGGAGGTCTTCGCCGCCGTCGAACGAGCCGACGCCGAGCGACGCTGGGTCGAGGTCCGACCGGCGTCCCAGTAGGCGGCGCCCAACTCGGGCTCGATGCGGGTCGCTCCGCTCGTCGGGTCGCCGGCTCGCT
>CALBSQ010000342.1 GCA_937967325.1 uncultured Chloroflexota bacterium | reverse complement strand
CCCCAACTGGCCGCGAAAGAAAGCCAGCTAGCTTGCACTACTTTGCGGTACACCCGATGTCTTGGTTTCGGGTCGCAGCGTCCGATCACCTGAGAACTATCAGGAGTACCCTGTTACCGGCTGGTGTGAACTGGCGCGGCGGCCGGAACCTCTGGATAGAGTGCGGCATGGCTACGTCTCTTGCTTGTCGGTGAGATGTCGTCGCAGGAAGCCGTCGGCCCGCTCGAGCGCCGCGGCGACTTCGGTCTGGTCGAGGTCGCGGTCGAAGCCGTGGCCGCCTCCGGCGATCGTGATCAACTCGTGCTCGACGCCGGCTCTCGCCAGTGCCGCCGCCATCCGCGTGGACTGCTCGTATGGCACGTCGGTATCTCGGTCGCCGTGCAGGAGCAGCGTGGCGGGATAGGCCGCCGTGACTTGGCGGACGGGGCAGAATCGGTCGAACACCTCCGGCTCGGTGTCCGGGTCGGACCCAGCTACCTCACGCGGCCACCGCCCCTGCTGACGACAGTACAGGTAGAACGAGGAACGTCGCTGAGCGTCGGGTCCGCTCGCCGCCGAGAGCGGGCAGTTGCCGATCGACGCCCGCGCCGCCTCCTCGGTGACGATCGGCTGGCGGCGATAGAAGGGATCGGGACGGCTATACCAGTCGCCGACAATATCGCCGTAGCCGTAGTAGGCGACGATGGCGCGCAGCCGCGGCGCGACCCAGCAGCCGCTGAGCAGGGCGAGGTACCCTCCGGCCGAATGCCCGACGGCGGCGATGCGAGACGGGTCGATCTGGAACAGTGACGGCCCTTCCGCCTGAACCCAGGCCAGGGCATCCCGCACATCCTCGACGATGGACGCCAGGTGCGTCTCGGGAGCGAGCCGGTAGTCGATGCAGATCACGGCGAAGCCGGCGTCGAGGTAGCGGTCTCGTTCCGACGGGCTGATCCCCGAGCGGCTCCCCGTGATTAGCGCGCCGCCGTGTATCCAAATAATTGCGGGCAGCACGGACCGCTCATCCGGCCGGTACACGTCCGCCCGAATCTCGCAGCCAGGAACGGCCTTATAGACCAATGTCTCTTTTCGCATCGCGGTCCTTCCACTACTTCCAGTCCGGCAAGTCGTTTCAAGTCCCTTCCGTCCTTCGTGGTCGCTGCATATTTACGCCATCGTTCTGGGCGCCGGGTCAGGCGACCGCACGAACGGAGTGCAGCCGGTGCTGACGCGCTGCCCCAGCGAACCTCCGCACCTCAGGTCCCCAACGGCGCCAGAATCGCAGGCCCTTGCTGCCGAGAAGTAGTTTCGCGGGCCTTCTAGAGTCGCCCGGCGTGGTGGTTGACGCCTCCATTAGCCGCGTGTTGGGCCGTTGCCACGGCCCGCCGCTGCCAGTCGGCCCTCGCCACGTCACCACCAGCGGCGGCCGGCGATGTGAGCGTCGCGGTCCGGGCTACGTTGGACATGGTGACAGCGCGGGTTCGGGGCCTGGTTAGCGTGCGGTGACAGCCTTCGTGGCGATTCCGGCGACACGAACGGCGGTGCTGACCTCCGTGACCGTGAACAACGTCTTGGTCAACGCGAACGCGGTCCTGGCGGTGTCGGCTCCAACGCCTGCGGGGCTCGATCTGACCGTGACCGACTGCCACGAATGCGGGTCGCCAGTCTGCTTCATCATGTATCGATACCCCCCCACGGGCCGCGGCGCCTGCGTCGACCGGCCACCGGCCGGGCCGCAGTCGGGTTGAACTTGTGGAAGTAGTCGATCCTTCTGGAATGGAAGGTTGGTGTTCGGCAGGGGAAAGCTACCGGGCGGGCGCCCAGATACCATATTCGTTGTTGTCGAGGTCGGTGAACTGGGCCCATTTCCCCCATGGTTCGGTGGTGAGTTCCTGGGTCATAGTGACCCCGCGAGCTTTGAGCGTGGCGCAGGTTTCCTCTATGTCGTTGGTATGCAGGACGAAGCCGGTCATGCCCGTTTTGTCGCCGCCGCTCTGGCCCGCAGGCCGAGCATGATATGGGTCTGTGTGCCGGGAATCGCAACTTCAAGCCAGCGCTCCGTGGCGCTCATCGGCTGGTCGTCCACCTTTTCAAAGCCGAGTTTATTGACATAAAAGTCCAGCGCCTTGTCTTGGTCGCTGACGCCGACCGAGATGGTGCCGATCTTGGTGAACATGCGTCGGGTGTCCCTTTCCGCTGACCGCCAGCAGGCAGACAGCATCGTACTGACGGGGCCAGCGATTGCCGGCCGGCATCATTACACCACGCTGGGGCGGGTGACGTCTTCTCGGATCTTGCGCAACGGTCTCGAAAATGGGCGGGCGGTCGTGGGCTATGGCCGGTGGCTCGGAAGGAACAATACTCCCGCCGGTCGTTCGGTGAGCACCGTGAGGAGGAGGTCTGGCGGCGCTGGACGGCCCAATATCGCGGCGTAGCCACGGGTCACGACGGCGGCGTGCGCCAGGATGTCTGAGATCACGGCGTCGGGTTCTTGTTGCGCTCGCACGGAGCCCGGATCCCTGGGGTATCGAGGGTCTCCACCCTAGCAGAATGGCGGCCGTTGAGCGCGGCGACGGCTCGATACGAGATGCGATATGTTGGCCTGACTGTACCGTTGCGACGGTTCCATTCTTCTCCTGGAGAGAAGCAGTACGTGGCGCGAAGCGGACCGCGGCTCAGGTAGCGGACTGCTCGCACCAGCCGAGGACACGCAGCGCCCGCAACGTGTTCCACCGGCTGTCGCCGTCCTCGAGCGCAAAGTGGACCTTGCCGGGATGCGTGTTCTCCAGCAGCCAGGCGCCATCGGGCTGCTGCTTGGATCGGAGCAACTCGATCGCTTCGTCCATCCTCAAGTCCGGCACATCCCCGACCGAGCGGAAGTAGTCGAGGGCACGCAGCACGTCGTAGTGCCAGCGGGTCGGAAATGAGCATTGCAGCCAGGCTGGGTTGACGACTTCGCCGGTGCTCTTCCGCCGGAACAGCTTTCGTTCGAGAAGGTACTCCTCACCCCGGCGTCGAGCCGCGATGGATTCCGCGGAGCCACCGGTTGCGCGCTCGTACGCCAACAGTCCTTCCAGGACGTTGATCGTGGTGGCGAACGACGAGCGGACGGAGCCGTTCTCCGCCTCGCAGTTCCACCCGCCGTCCTCGAGCTGCTCACCAAGCAGGCGGGCGACCACGCCATCCACATCTTGATCAAAGTAGGCGCCCAAGGTGACGGTCCTGCCATTGATGCACGGCTCGACCTCGCCGCTGAAGAACGGCTGCCCGGCGTGCTCCCAACGGCAGTGGTCTCTGACCAGCGCTGTCGCCCGGCGCACGCGGTCATCGCACGGGTCGACCCCGAAATCACGCAGCAGTTGGAGTGTCGGCAGCGTGGCGGTCCAGGGCTGACCCCGGTTCTCCTCGCGCCAGTTGAAGCTCCGTGCCGGGAAGCACGCGCCTCCTGCCCACTGGCCGTCGTCGCCCTGCAACGCCAGCAGTCTGGCGCCCCAGCCCTCGTCAGCCACCCGCGCGCGCTCCGCCGCGACGACCTCAGCCGGCGCATGGACCAGATCGCGCAACACCTGCCAGCGGATGGCGGGGTCCGAATCGAGCAGCCAGTCCAGCACGGTCATGCGGCTGAGTCTAGCATGAGGGGGAGCCGGCCTTTGGCGAGGCGCACATACGTCAGATCGATCCCCCAGACATGATCGGGGAAGGAGACGACGACGTCGTCGAGCAGATAGGGATAGGCGCTGCGCTCCAGGTGGGGGGTGCTCAGCTTCGGCGTGGGGCCGATCGCTCCGATCCCCATCTCGCGCATGCGCCGCACCACCGCATTGCGGTTGACGACGAACTCCCCCGGCGGAGCTGCGCCGCGATCCGCCGCGAGCCGTAGCACGGGTTCGCAGTGTAGCTCTCGTCGATGCGATGCTTGAGCCGGATCTCCGCCGCGGAGGGCGTCACCGGGCGGTCGTAGAGGCTCGAGCGGCTCACGCTCAGCAGTTCGGCCTGGACGCTCAAGTTTCAATACCCTCCCACGGGTCGTAGTCACTGAATCCCAGGATGACCTCGGTCTCATCGCCTTGCAGCATCCAACGGACTTCAAAGAGCAGTTCCTGGACACCCTGCGTATTTGCAGCCGGGCGTGACGGAGCTGGCGCTGCACGCGGCGCTACCAACAGCGGAGGCCAGGGCCATCATGGAAGACTGGACAGCGCGCACGGAAGCCTGTCGCTTGATGACGGACGATGCCGATGTGCGCTGGACGCTGGACGAGCTCGGCATTATCCGCGTAGACTGGCGCATGCTGCGGGATGTGCTGCGCCAAGGCGCCTGATGCCTGAACCGAGGCTCAGCCGATCCAGGTGCGGCGTGCTCGCGGAGGAGTGAGCGGAGCCGGTAGCAATTCCGGCTGGCCGAGCCAGAGGGACGGGAGTGCCAGATGGAGGGGCAGAGGCGCCTGCGCGTGGGGCAAGAGGCCGGGGCCGACCTGGTGGGCACGGACCAGCGTGTCCTCCGGGCTGCCGTGGACCGCGTGGGCGAGCTGGGTGGCGGTGTGGTCGAGGTAGGTCCCGGTGTTTACACCATGCATGATGCGCTCCAGCTGCGGAGCGGGGTCAGTGTGCTTGGCGCCGGCGCCGCGACGATCCTGCGTAAAGCGCCGGGGGTGCAGAGTCCCCTCCTGACCGACGCCGACTACGGCGAGGAAGCGATCAGTCTGCTCGACGGGACCGGCTTCGACCCGGGCTGCGGCGTGGCCATCTGGGACGCCGCCGCGGACGGGTTCGGCCACACTGTTGCCCACATCCTGGAGCAGCTGCCGATGACCGCGCCCGATGCGCACGAGCTTCGCGACGGACACGGCTCAGGCGGCTGGGATGCGCTGACGAGCCTGAGGGCGCCGGTCGGCCGGGCGCGTAGCGTGCGGGTCAGCGTGCCGATGCAGAACGACTATGAGATCAAGCGCGGCGCCCAGGCGGCGACGCTGTATCCGATCGTGAGCGGCGATGGCGTGGCGAACGCGCGGCTCGCCGCCCTCGCGGTGGAAGGCCCGGGCGTCGCCGAGCCGGTCCTGAACGGCTGCCGGGGTGGCGGGATCTACCTCTATCGCTGCCAGCAGGTGGCGATCGAGGACTGCACCGTTCAGGGCTATCACGGCGACGGCATCAGCTTCCAGCTCTCCCATGACGTCCGCGTCGAGCGCTGCCTGTGTCGTGGCAACGCCGGGTTGGGTATCCATCCCGGCAGCGGAAGTCAGCGGCCGGTCGTCCTGGACTGCCAGTGTGTCGGCAATGGTCAGATCGGCCTCTACCTCTGCTGGCGGGTCAAGGGCGGCCGTTTCGCCCGGCTGCTGCTGCAGGAGAACGGCCGGGACGGGCTTTCCATCGGGCACAAAGACACCGACAATGAGTTCGCGGACCTCATCTGCGAGCGCAACCGGCGCTACGGCATCCACTTTCGTGAGGAGCCGGGGGCGCTGGCGGGGCACCGCAATCGCTTTCTGCGCACGCGGGTCCTCGACAACGGCCGGGGCGGCCTCTGCATCGAGGGGGCGACGAAGGGACTGCGTTTCACAGACCTGGAACTTGTGCAGTCCGGAGCGGGGTCCGAAGGCTCCGCGGCGATCCGTCTCGGTCCAGCGGCTGAGGAGCCGATCCTTGATGGAGTGCGTCTCATCGGATACGCCGGATTGGGCTTGGACCCTTCAGTCCAATAGCGACACCCAGGTGGCCCGATTGTCCAGTCTGACCACTACCGATCATGGCTACCCCTGCCGATCCGCCGCTGCCGCCGTAAAGCAGCACGCGATGGCGTCTCTCCTGGCATCGCCCCGACACCAGGGCGTACGGCCAAGCGTCACTGGCGAGGCGGCGCCCAGCCTCGGTGCATTGGAGCGGCGCCTTGTCTCCCATTCGGGAGGAGACAGTGCGCCCGCTCATTCGTCAGCACCCTCCCGACGATTGGCGCCCAGCATATGGACCTCGTCAGAGACGCGCTCCAGGTGGGCGGCCATCGCGGCGGCGGCGCCATCGGCGTCACGGGCATGCAAGGCCTGGACGATGCGCTCGTGTTCGTCCACGGCCTGCTCCGCCGTCTCAGGGATGCGCAAGGTCTTCCGCATGCGGCCGTGCAACGGTCGGAGAATGGGCTCCAGCAGCATCACCAGGGAGGGGTTGCGGGTCGCTCGTGCCAAGGTCAGATGGAAGCGCTGGTCCGTGGCGATGAAGTCGCCTGGCAAGTGTGTCGACTGGTCCCGCATCATACGGACGAGCTCGGCCAGGGCATCGAGGTCCGCGAGGGTCGCACGGGTGGCCGCTCGGCGAGCGATGCCGACTTCCAGGACCTGGCGGACCTCCAGCAAGTGGAGGAGGCCGTCACGGTCGCTGCGGATGAAGAGTTGCAAGGCGGAGGAGACGTTCCAAGCCTCGCGCGGATTCACATAGGAGCCCACCCCATGCCGAATGCGGACCAGCCGGTAGGTGGCCAGGCTGCGGATGGCCTCGCGGATGACCGTCCGGCTGACGCCGAATCGGGTGGCCAGCTCTCCCTCGGCGGGCAGCAAGCCGCCGGGCGGCAGCGTTTCATCAAGGACCCATTCCGTCAACCGCTCGGCCACTTCGTCGGCCAGGTGCCGACGTTCGGCCACCGGCTCAATGGGTAACGACAATATAACTGCCAAGATGAGGCTCCAGTATTTTCCAAGTTGTATGACGTCTATTGACAAACTCTGTGGTCTACCATACCATACGATATCGTCGCATGCGCGTGCGGCACAAGCGCCGGGTTCTCTTCAGCAAAGGGGGAGTCCATGCACGTCGTTCGGTTGTCTCGACGCACCTGTCTTTCGCTTGTCGTGAGTGGTTCCGTCGGTCTCCTGGCGGCCTGCGGTGGGTCGGCCGCGGTGACGACGTCCGTGTCGACGGCGGCTCCGTCCGGCGCCGCGCCGACGACGGCGACGAGCGCCGCATCCAGCGCGGCGCCGGCATCCAGCGCCGCCATCACGAGCGCCGGCACCCAGAGCGCGGCGTCGACCGCCGCCACGGTGGCCACATCGAGCAGCGCGGCCAGCACGGCGGCGGCTAGCGCCGCTGCCCCCACCGCCAAGGGACTCACGCTCGATTTCTGGAACCAGGCCCAACCCAACGACCAGCCGGAGTTCTCCATCATGCAGGACCTGGTGGCCAAGTTCAACCAGCAGGAACCGGACTTCAAGGTGAAGAACAGCCCGACCGATTCGGGCAGCAACTACGAGAAGTACACCGTCGCCATCGCGGGCGGGGCGCCTCCGGACCTCATCTTGACCTACGACTGGGCGCCGGTGCCGGGCTGGGCCTACCAGGGCGCTCTCTTGTCCCTCGATCCCTACATGGCCCAGATGAAGATCAACAAGGACGACTACTTCCCCATCGTCTGGTCCATGCTCAACCTCCACGGTCACTTCTGGGGCTTCTTGCAGGAGTTCGATTCCAATACGCTCGCCATAAACCGGAGCCTGTTTCAGAAGTATGGCCTGGATCCCACGAAACCGCCGAAGACCATTGCGGAGTTGGATGATCTCAACGCCAAGCTCACGCAGTTCGATAGCAGCGGCGCGATCACCCAGTTGGGCATGGTCCCCTATGGCCCCCAGGGCGGCTATAACACCCCCTGGCTGGCCGTCTTCGGCGGCATGTTCTACGACACGCTCCAGGGCAAGTTCACCATCTACCGGCCGGAGAACATCGCCGCCCTGGACTACCTGGCCGGCTGGCGGAAGAAGGTGGGGCTAGCCGCCCTCAACGACTTCAGCAAGAAGAACAAGTCCAGCACCAACTCCTATGCGAACACCTTCACCCTGGAGAAACAGGCGATGATGGTGATGCAAGCGTGGCAACCGATCCCATACCAGAAGCAGTTCCCCCACCTAGACTGGGCCAACGCCTTGCTTCCGGTCCAGCCCCCAGTCTCCTATGGGACGAGCACCGCTGATGCTGCGAATGTCTTCGTCGTCCCCAAAGGGGTGGCCCACCCTGAGCTGAGCGTCACCCTGGCCAAATGGATGGGCGGTCCCGAGGCGACCATGGAGTGGTGCGTCCAGACCGGCGGCATTCCGCCGATCAAAGCGGTCGCGCTGGGCCAGGACTTTGCCAAGCAGGCGCCCTTCATGAAGGGCTGGCTGGACACGATCGCGCTCAGTAAGGACCAGAACCACCTGGTCGGTGCCATCACCAATCCGGCCTACCAGGAGTTCAACAAACTGCAGGGTCCCATCTGGGACGACATTCTCAACGGCAAGATCAGCGCCGACGCCGGGCTGAAGCAGTTGGAGCAGTTGATGCAGCCGGTGCTGGCGAAGTATCAGGGCTGGTGACGGGCTCGCCGCGCGGGCGACCGGGATCGAGGAAGGTAGGGACGTTATGGGCGGGTCGTCCTGCTGGGCAGTCCACGCGGGCGCATCGAGATCGATCCCTATACGCATATCCATTCGCCAGGAGTGACGATTATCGGTGCGCACGCGGCGACCACGCCGAGCGTCGAGACGGTAGCGAGCCGCTGGACGGCCCGGGCGAATTTCGCGCTCGCCCTGGACCTCCTGGCGCATAGGAAGCTGGTGGTCGGCCCGCTGATCAGCCATCGCCTGCCGGCGGCCGGCGCGGTCGGCGTGTACGAGGCCATCGTCGCCCACCCCGACCAGTACCTGGGCGTTCTCCTCGACTGGCGCGCGGAGGAAACGGGGGCAGCGCGGTGAAGGTGTTCATGCACTGGGATATGGAGGGCGTGAGTGGCCTGTTCGAGCGCGAGCAGGTCTGGTTCTGGGAGCGGGGAACCCGGCAGAGCAAGGGCCGGGAGGGGCGAGAGCTCCTGATGGCAGACATCAACTCGGCATCCGCGGCGGCGCTTGCCGCGGGAGTGGACGAGCTGATCGTCAGCGATACCCACCACGGCGGCGGCAACATCGAGCCGGAGCGGATGCTGCAGGATCCCCGCATCACCTATCTCTGGCGACCCAGGGGCTACCAGGATGTGGGGTACCGCTGGCTGCCCGGCCTCGACCACACCGTCGACGTGCTGCTGCTGCCGGGCCATCACGCCAAGGCTTTCACCGACGGCGCCTTCCTTCCCCACGGCTGGTCGCTCGACTGGGCCGACTTCCGGATCAACGGCCGGAGCGTCGGCGAGCTGGGCATGGAGTCGTGCTACGCCGGTCACTGGGACGTGCCGCTCGTCATGGTGCAGGGCGATGAGGCCGCCTGCGCCGAGGCCGAGGAACAGTTCCCCGGCGTGGTCACCGCCTGCGTCAAACGCGCGCTGAGCCGCGACTTCTGCACCGGACTGGATCCCGAGTCGGCTCGCCGGCTCACCGCAGACAAGATCAAGGAGGCGATCGAGAAGGCACGGACCGCCAAGCCGCCTCCCTACCAGCCGGCGCTGCCGATGACGGTCACCATCCGCATGGCGATCGCCGAAGAGGCGGACCGGGCCGTGCAGCGGCCGGGGGTGCAGCGGCTGGACGAGTACACCGTGGCGTGCCAGGTCGAGCGGCATGCCGATGTGGTCAAGTGGATCAACGGCACCGGCCTCGACATGCCGGCGCCAAGTAGGTGATCTGGTCGTGGAACAGCATCTTCATTCCGCACGTCGCGCAGCAACTGCCGCAGATCGACGTGCACATCACGCCCACCAAGCCGAACTACACCGACTCATCCAGCAGCGGGCGCAGCGCGTTCTTCAGCTCCACCAGTTGCGCCAGCAGGTCGGCGGCGTGCTCGGGGTAGACCGCCTTGAAGTGCGGCGTATAGCCGGGTTTCAATACCCTCCGACGGGTCGTAGTGACTGAATCTCAGCTCAGCGGAGATGGCGGTGTTCAGTGCTTTTAGGAGTTTCAATACCCTCCGACGGGTCGTAGTGCCTGAAACCCCCTGTGCGAGACGGCAGCGCAGTACATGCCGACGATCGCTTACGGGTTCTTGAGGAATCGCAAATAGAAGGCTGTAAACACCAAGACAATGCCGATGTTCACTATCAGCCGTTCCCAGAATCGGTTCTTAAAGAACAGTAAATCCACACCAACGACAACGGCGATCAACACCACAATGTAAAGCACGACAGACATGTTCCTTTTCATTTCAATCTCCCGTTCAAATATATCGACAGGTTTCAATACCCTCCCACGGGTCGAAGTGCCTGAATCGCCGCGAGCTAGACGCCGCCGCCGCGTCCTGGGTGGTTTCAATACCCTCCCACGGGTCGAAGTGCCTGAATCCGTGAAGGAGCGCGGCAAGCTCTCCCAGATCGCCAAGTTTCAATACCCTCCCACGGGTCGAAGTGCCTGAATCAGCCATTCGGTGGCCACTTGCATATAAGAGCTTGCCGAGTTTCAATACCCTCCCACGGGTCGAAGTGCCTGAATCCCAACCGGAGCGTGTCGTCGGACTGGATGGCAAATCAGTTTCAATACCCTCCCACGGGTCGAAGTGCCTGAATCGCGGATAACGTGACCTGGGAAGATTGCCGGTTCCAGTTTCAATACCCTCCCACGGGTCGAAGTGCCTGAATCACAGGTGCGCCAGCAAGCGCGCTTGGAAGTGCGGGACGCGTTTCAATACCCTCCCACGGGTCGAAGTGCCTGAATCGCACCCTGTTCAAGGCGCGTGACCCTAAGACCGTCACCTGGTTTCAATACCCTCCCACGGGTCGAAGTGCCTGAATCT